>JAUVBI010000082.1 GCA_030591305.1 Pseudomonadota bacterium | reverse complement strand
GGAACCATGTACCTGTGGTTCTCGTTTTCTATGTTTATTCTGGGCGGCGCTTTTGCCATGATTATTCGCGCCGAGCTATTTCAGCCCGGTATGCAATTGGTAGAGCCGGCCTTTTTCAACCAGATGACCACCATGCACGGCCTGGTTATGGTATTCGGGGCAATTATGCCCTCCTTCGTTGGCCTGGCCAACTGGATGATTCCGATGATGATCGGTGCTCCGGATATGGCTCTGCCGCGCATGAATAACCTGAGCTTCTGGATTTTGCCCCCGACCTTTTTGTTGTTGGCATCTACCTTGTTTATGGAAGGTGGCGCTCCCGCCGCTGGCTGGACGTTTTACGCGCCGCTGTCTACGACCTATGCGGCCCCCTCGGTAACATTCTTTATATTCTCGGTTCACCTGTTGGGCTTATCGTCCATCATGGGCTCTATTAATATCATCGCCACGGTGATGAATATGCGTGCCCCCGGTATGACCTATATGAAGATGCCGCTGTTTGTCTGGACCTGGCTGATCACGGCCTTCTTGTTGATTGCTGTGATGCCCGTATTGGCAGGTCTTGTCACCATGATGTTGATGGACGTGCACTTTGGCACCAGCTTCTTCTCCGCGGCGGGCGGCGGCGACCCAGTGTTGTTCCAGCACGTGTTCTGGTTTTTCGGGCATCCCGAGGTATACATCATCATTCTGCCGGCCTTTGGTGTGGTTTCGCAGATCATTCCAACCTTCTCGCGCAAGCGCCTGTTTGGCTACGATTCCATGGTTTACGCTACGGCTTCCATCGCCTTCCTGTCGTTTATCGTGTGGGCTCACCACATGTATACCGTGGGCATGCCGGTAGCCGGTGAGTTGTTCTTTATGTATGCCACCATGTTGATTGCAGTGCCTACCGGCGTGAAGGTCTTCAATTGGGTGACGACTATGTGGCGCGGTGCGCTAACCTTTGAAACGCCCATGATGTTTTGCATCGGCTTTATAATCCTGTTCACTATTGGCGGATTCACCGGTTTGATGCTCGCTATTGCACCGGCTGATTTCCAGTATCACGACAGCTACTTTGTTGTGGCCCACTTTCACTATGTGATGGTGGCGGGTGCGATCTTTAGCATGACGGCGGCCATCTATTACTGGCTGCCCAAGTGGTGTGGCCGCATGTACAACGAGAAAATGGGTCAGGCGCATTTCTGGATCTCGTTTGTCGGCTTTAACCTGGCCTTTTTCCCGCAGCACTTTGTAGGGCTGGCAGGTATGCCGCGACGTATTCCAGACTATGCACTGCAGTTTGCCGACTTCAATATGTTGTCCAGCATCGGTGCCTTTATCTATGGTGCGTCGCAAATTCTGTTCCTGTACAACGTGATTGCGACTATCCGATCCGGTACGCCGACCAGTGAAGAGAAGACCTGGGAAGGGGCTGAAGGCCTGGAGTGGACACTTCCCACGCCCGTGCCCTACCACACCTTTGAAACGCCACCGGTGGTGAAATAGAGCAGCGCATGTTGCAACTGAGTGAAAATCCCACCATCGATACCGCGACCAAACTGGTCGGGGTAACGGTGGCGATGTTCGCTTTTGTGTTTGTTGTGATGGTGCCGCTGTATAACGTGTTGTGTGATGCCCTGGGCATTAATGGCAAAACCAATGGTGAGGCCTATACGGCGGTGAACGTTGATGTCGATACCAGCCGGGAAATCAAAATTCAATTTGTGACTTCCAACAATGCCGGTATGCCCTGGGAGTTTGTCCCCACGGTCAAACGGATGAAAGTTAACCCCGGTGCGGTAAACGATACAGTGTTTTATGCCAGGAACCCGCTGCCACAGAATATGGTAGCCCAGGCAATTCCCAGCATCTCTCCTGCCCGCGCGGCAGAGTATTTTCACAAGACAGAGTGTTTCTGCTTTAACCAGCAACCTCTTGAGGGAAACAGCTCAGCTGAGATGCCGCTGCAGTTTATTGTCGACCAGGATTTACCCCGGGATATTAAAACCATCACATTGTCTTATACGATTTTTGATGTAACAGATATGGCGAATAGTGCGGTAGCTATTCGCTGATACCTGGGCCCTGTTGAATCGGGGGCTCACGGAAAATAATAGCGGAGAGAGAAAATGACAAGTCAGACGTCCACCGAGTACGAAAAATATTACGTACCCGCCAAGAGCAGGCTGGCAATAAGCATGACTATAGGCCTGCTGCTGAGTATCTTTGGTGCCTCCAGTGTATTGAATGATATGACCTATGGCGGTGCGGATGCCGGTAGTAATTCCTGGTCTATCTTACTGGTGGGCTTGTTTGTGTTTGTAGCGACGCTTTTCGCCTGGTTTCGCACCGCAGTTATAGAAAATCGTGCTGGCATGAACAGTGTGCAACTGAAACGTTCCTATGTGCTGGGCATGTTCTGGTTCATTTTTTCTGAAGTGATGTTCTTTGCAGCCTTTTTTGGTGCCCTGTTTTATGTGCGCAACCTGGCGGGCCCGTGGTTGGGCGGCGAAGGTGATGCTGGCCGTATGAGCCATTTGCTGTGGGAAGGTTTTGAATTTACATGGCCCCTGGTCACCACACCACAAGATGCAGTGGGTGGTGCCGCATCACAACTTATCGCCAACAACGGCACATTTGTCGGCGCTGACAAGAGCATGGCATTTGCCAACGCCCACGTGTGGTGGGCCTGGCTACCCATGTGGAATACGATTATTCTGCTGACCTCCAGCGTAACTGTGCATATCGCACACAATGGCCTATTGGCGGGCAACAAGAGCAAATTTAACCTGTGGCTGGCCATCAGTGTTGTGCTGGCCTTTGTGTTTCTGGTCTTACAGTACATGGAGTACCATGAGGCATACGCCGAGTTTGGTCTGACGCTTGACTCCGGTATCTACGGCTCAACCTTCTTTATGTTGACCGGTTTTCACGGTTTTCACGTCTTTATGGGCATGACCATGTTGCTGGTGCAGTTGATTCGCTCGGTGAAAAACAATCATTTCACTGCCGATGACCATTTTGGCTTCGAAGCATCCAGCTGGTATTGGCACTTTGTCGACGTGGTTTGGGTAATGTTGTTCCTGTTCGTCTATATCTTGTAGAAACGGCGGGGTCAGTCTATTTGGGGGCAATTTACTTAGTCTATTTGGGGACAGTTTACTTATCTATTTGGAATCACGCTCCGTGATTCCAAATAGATAAGTAAACTGTCCCCAAATAGACTAAGTAAATTGCCCCCAAATAGACTGACCCCTTTACTCCGGAAACGATTGAGTTTTAGTGTCCGCAGTCGCCGGGCCACTGTCCCAGGGGTTGCGGTGCCCCAACTGGCCGGTGGCAACACCGTAGATCACTATCGCAATCAGGGTGATCGTTATGCCCAATCGAACACCCAGGGAGTGCAGGAGTCGATGTTTGGTTTTATCCCCCTGATCGACCATCAGGAAGTAAAACCCACTTCCCAGGCTGGCGATCAAAGCCAGCAACAGTAGTACAATCGCAATTTCTAACAAAGGATATCTCCTCAAGCAGTTTACTGCAGTATAAACCAGCAGCACTGGCTTGGGGTTAGAGGATTAAGCTGTGAATGAGCGCAGCCCGACTGGGCTCCATCTCGACCTGGAATGGCGTACCCTGGTGCTGACCCTGGCGCTGTTGCCAGCGATGCTGGGTCTGGGTCTGTGGCAGCTGCAGCGAGCCGATGAGAAGGCCGCCATCGCTGCCCGTTGGGAGCAGCGCAAGTTGCAGGCCCCGGTGCCTCTGCAGCACGTCAGTATAGACGATACTGACGTGCTGGAATATCTGCCTGTGATGCTCACCGGGCAGTTTTTGGCGGGTCAGTATTTTCTCCTGGATAACCGGATCTATCGGGGCCGGTTTGGCTATGAGGTGCTGGGTATTTTACAATTGGCCAAGACCGGGCAGTTGGTGCTGGTCAATCGAGGCTGGATAGCCGGGGATTCGTCGCGCCGGAGTTTACCGGAAGCGCCTGTGGTCAACGGCTCGGTCACTCTCCAGGGCCATGTGTATGTGGCGCCGGGAGCACCTTATTTACTTGCGGATATTGATCTGGAGCCGGGCTGGCCCAAGCGTATACAGGCCCTTGAAATGGATAAACTGAATTCGGCGGTCGAAGAGGTGGCGGGAACTGCGCTATTCCCCTACTCTGTGCGCATTGATCCGGGCCAGTTGGCGGCATTAACGGTGGAGTGGCAGGTGATTAATGTCAGTTCGGAGAAACACACGGGCTATGCTGTGCAGTGGTTTACCATGGCGTTGGCCCTGTTTATATTTTTTATCCTGCGCAGCAGCAACCTGTGGCAGGTAATGACAGGTGGTATGAGGAAGCAGAGTGAGCAGTAACAAAGACCAGACAAAAAATAATCGCCTGATTTTTTTATCCATCGTGGGAATTCCCGTTACCATTGTCCTGGCGGCGACCTGGTTATGGTATTTTGTGGCCCGGGGCGACATTGACCTGGTTGCCATGCTGGGCACTTCTAATTACGGCACTCTGGTACAACCGCCGCGTGCGCTGGATGATGGCGAGTTGCAGGAGGTGAGCGGTATCGATTTTGTCTACGCTGACCTGGTGGAGCCCCAGTGGACCTTCCTGGTCCCCGGTGATGCACGCTGTAACGCGGGCTGTGAGGAGGTCTTGTACCTGACCCGCCAGATTCACCTTGCCATGGGTCAGGAACTCAATCGTATTCGGCGTTTTTATGTCAGTACCAGCTCGCTGGCGGATACCCGTTTTGATGTGGTGACCCTCAGTGATAAGCGCCCTGCCCCCGCTGATTTTCAACAATATATGAACATCGAACAGCGTGGGCTTAAAGCCCTTACCGTGTCTGGCGGCAGTTTCGAATCACTTTTTGTCGAGTATACTCGCGACCCCAGCACCTGGTATCTGGTTGATCCAGCGGGCTGGATTATGATGTCCTATAACAGCGCGGTGACGTACAAGAATGTCATGGCGGATCTTAAATTTTTGCTAAAAAATTCCAGTGAGTAAACGTGTAATGTCCGAGGTACAAACAAGTCAAAGAGCGAGCTGGCGTGACTACAAGGAGCTGACCAAGCCCAACGTGGTCGCCCTGATGATTCTCACCTCCACCATCGGCATGTTTATGGCGGTGCCCGGGATGGTGCCGCTGAATGTCTTGATTCTGGGCAACCTGGGTATTGCAATGTGTGCCGGGGCGGCTGCGGCGATCAACCACTTGGTAGATCAACAGATAGATGAACGTATGAATCGCACCAAAAATCGCCCGCTAGCCAAGGGCCGGATCAGCAATTTTCAGGCGAGTATGTTTGTCCTGATTGTCGGTGGCGGTGGTATGGCTATTTTGTTTATCTGGATAAATGCGCTGACCGCCTGGCTGACTTTGGCGGCACTGCTGGGTTATGCCGTTGTTTACACCATGTTCCTGAAGCGGGCCACGCCACAGAATATTGTTATTGGTGGCCTTGCCGGTGCCGCCCCACCGCTGTTGGGCTGGGTGGCGGTAACAGGAGACGTTCACGGCCATGCCCTGTTGTTGGTGCTTATTATTTTCGCCTGGACACCACCGCACTTCTGGGCCCTGGCTATCCATCGCAGGGATGAGTATGCGCTGGTGGACATTCCCATGTTGCCGGTAACCCACGGGATAGAATTTACCAAGCTGCACATACTGCTCTACACCCTGATTATGTTTGTTATTACCCTGCTCCCCTACGCCACCCGCATGAGCGGTCCCCTGTATCTGGCCGGCGCGGTAGTGTTGGGCCTGGGCTTCCTGTACTGGGCCGTTGAGCTATTGCGCAATAAAAATCACCTGGCGCCCATAAAAACGTTTCGATACTCTATTTTCTATCTCATGGCACTGTTCCTGATTATGTTGGTGGACCATTATATCTACCCAGTGAGCACACTTTAATGCCAGGCAATGACACGCTGCAGTCGACACAGAACCGGGGTGTTAGAACAACTGTTATTTTTGTGGTGCTCTTTATGTTGTTTGTGGTGGGCAGTTTTGTCTACCGGGTGCAGCAGCCCAGGCTTATGACTGTCGCTGAAATGAAGATAAATGGCGCCTATATGCTGGATACTCCCAGAAATATCGGCGAAATTAATCTAATTGACCAAAATGGTGAGGCATTTACCAAGGCGCGCTTTGAGGGGGTGTGGACACTGGTATTCTTTGGTTTTACCCATTGTCCCGATGTGTGCCCCACCACGATGGTATTTCTCAATCAGTTTATGCAGAGCCTGGATGGAACGGAGGCCGCAGATACTCGGGTTGTGATGGTCAGTGTCGACCCGGCCCGGGATACGGTAGAGGTGTTATCCGAATATGTGCCCTACTTCAACCCGGAGTTTGTCGGGGTGACCGGAAATTTCCTCGATATTCACCGGTTTGCCACTGCACTGAACACGCCTTTCCGCAAGACGTCGGGCCAGGGTAAAGATTACCAGGTGGACCACAGCGCCAACGTGGTGCTGATAAACCCCCGGGGGGACTATCACGGCTTCTTCCGGGCGCCCCTGGAGCTGGGGAAAATGAAGGTGACCTATCGCTCCGCCCGCCTTTGGTGGGAAAAATAAATCGGGAGAGCTCAACGCAGTGGCCACAGAAAACACCCCCCCTATCGTTTTAGTCGACGGCTCCTCCTATGTTTATCGGGCCTTTCACGCCCTGCCGCCCTTAATTACCTCTACCGGCCATGCAACTGGCGCGGTCAAGGGTGTGATAAACATGCTCAGACGCCTGCAAAAGGATTATCCCGACAGCCCGCTCGTGGTGATTTTCGATGCCAAGGGTAAAACCTTTCGCGATGATATGTACCCGCAATACAAGGCCAATCGCCCACCCATGCCCGATGAGCTGCGCGAACAAATCGAGCCCATACACGAAATTGTCAAGGCCATGGGCCTACCCTTCATTTGTGAGCCCGGGGTGGAGGCCGATGATGTGATAGGCACCCTGGCCAGGCAGGCCAGCGAGCAGGGCATAGCAGTTGTGATATCCACCGGTGACAAGGACATGGCCCAGTTGGTCAATCCACATGTCACCTTGGTAAATACCATGACCGAGACCGTTATGGATGAGGCGGGTGTGCTTGAGAAGTTTGGCATTCCACCTGGGCTGATCATCGATTTTCTGGCCCTGATGGGGGATAAAGTAGACAACATTCCCGGGGTGGCGGGCGTGGGCCAAAAAACAGCGCTGGCACTGTTGCAGGGCCTGGGCGGGGTAGATGATATCTACGCAAACCTGGATAGAGTGGCGGGCCTGGAGTTTCGTGGCGCCAAAAAGATGGCGGCCAAACTGGAGGCTGAGCGAGATAGCGCCACACTGTCCTACGCCCTGGCCACGATAAAAACGGACGTGGAGCTGGAATATTCGCCAGACCAACTGCACAACGCCGAGCCCAACCGCGAGGCCTTGCTGAATTGGTTTACCCGGCTTGAATTTCGGTCCTGGATAGAAGAGCAGATGGAGCAGGGCCAGGAGCTGGAAATAGCGGAGAGCGTTGCCGGTGAGTATGAAGTTATCACCGATCAGGCGGTGTTCGATATCTGGCTGGAGAAATTGCGCAATGCCGAGCTGTTCGCCTTTGACACTGAGACCACCAGCCTGAAGTACATGGAGGCCCGAATTGTGGGGGTTTCTTTTGCAGTGGAAGCGGGTAAGGCGGCCTATGTGCCCCTGGCCCATGACTACCTGGGTGCACCTGCACAGCTGGACCGGGAGGCAGTGTTGGCACAGTTAAAGCCCCTGCTGGAAGATGAAAATGTGGCCAAACTCGGGCAAAACCTCAAATACGATGCCAATGTGCTGGCCAATCACGGCATCACCCTGGCGGGAATCAAGTTCGACACCATGCTTGAGTCCTATGTGCTGGACTCCACCGCCACCCGGCATGACATGGACTCCCTGGCGCTCAAATACCTGGGCGTAAAAACCATTAAATTTGAAGATGTGGCGGGGAAGGGCGCCAAGGCGCTGACATTTAATCAAATTGATTTGGAGCAGGCCGGCCCCTATGCGGCGGAAGACGCGGATATTACCCTGCGCCTGCACCAAGCCCTGTGGCCCCGGTTTGAGCAGGAGCCGGGCCTGAGCAAGGTCCTGACTGACATAGAGTTGCCGCTGGTGCCTGTTTTGTCGCGTATCGAACGCCAGGGCGCATTGCTGTCGCGCGAGCTATTGCTGCAACAAAGTGCCGAGCTGGGCGAGCGCCTGCTGGAATTGCAGCAGGGGGCCTATGATCTGGCCGGGCAGGAATTCAACCTGGGGTCTCCCAAGCAGCTGGGTGAAATACTGTTTACCAAACTTGAGCTTCCCATCATCAAAAAAACCCCCAAGGGTGCGCCCTCTACTGCCGAGGAAGTGCTGGTGGAGCTGGCGCTGGATTACCCACTGCCCAAATTATTGCTGGAATACCGCACCCTGAGCAAGCTGAAGTCTACCTACACCGACAAGCTGCCCAGAATGATCAATGCGGTTACCGGCAGGGTGCATACCTCCTACCACCAGGCGGTCACGGCGACCGGGCGCCTGTCGTCCTCAGACCCTAACCTGCAAAATATCCCTATTCGCTCGAAGGAGGGCCGGCGTATTCGCCAGGCCTTTATTGCCCCTCCGGGATACAAAATTCTGGCCGCAGATTACTCCCAGATTGAACTGCGCATCATGGCACACCTGTCCGGTGATGAGAGTTTGCTGCGCGCCTTTAATGAGGGCCTGGATGTGCACAGGGCGACCGCATCTGAGGTCTTTGACGTGGCCCTGGAGGAGGTATCTGGCGACCAGCGACGCAAGGCCAAGGCGATTAACTTTGGCCTTATTTACGGTATGTCGGCTTTTGGCCTGGGCAAACAACTGCATCTGGGTCGCCATGAGGCACAGAATTACATAGACCGCTATTTTGAACGCTATCCCGGTGTACAGGCCTATATGGATGACACCCGGGCGCTGGCCAGGGAGCAGGGTTATGTAGAAACATTGTTTGGCCGACGTCTGTACCTGCCGGAAATCAATGCGCGTAATAAAATGCGGGTACAGGCGGCTGAACGCACCGCTATCAACGCGCCCATGCAGGGTACCGCGGCGGATATTATCAAGATCGCCATGCTCGCTGTGGACAACTGGTTACAGCGCAGCGGTGTCGATGCCCGCATGATTATGCAGGTGCATGATGAGTTGGTGCTGGAGGTGGCCACTGCAGAAGTGGAGGCGGTAGCAGGGGAGTTGTCCCGTTTAATGTCTGCGGCGGCGCAGTTAGCTATTCCCTTGGTGGTCGACACCGGTGTAGGGGATAACTGGGACGAGGCGCACTAGCACTACCCCGTAGGGCGCGTGAGAAAAAAATATCAAGGCGCGGAACTTTAACCACAATCCCTAGTCTTATCTTATGTAGCAAATGCTACGCCCCGGACTGGCTTCCTCCATTTGTCGGTTTGGGGAAGTCTCTAACCCCAGAGGCTCCTATGTTGCCCGATTGCCTTCCCCCTTGTTTGGTAATCGGGCTTTTTTTGTCCGTTACATTGTCCTTGCTTAAACGTCTTCGGCGCTCTGCTTGTAGACGCCGGTGTCGGTTAGCCAGGTGTTGAGGACTGCGATTAGCTCCTTGTGGCCCGTGTGTTTCAGGGCGGAAAAGAGCTGAATACTGATGCAATCCCTGTGCTGGGCGAGTTGGCTGCGCAATTTGAGCAAGGCACTTTTGGCGGGGCCTTTTTTTAGCTTGTCCGACTTGGTCAGCAGGATATGCACCGGCATGTTGGCGGTCAGGGCCCACTGTAGCATTTGCTCATCGAAGGGCTGCATGGGTCTGCGGGAGTCCATTAACAGCACCAGGCCGCGCAGACTTTCGCGTTGTCGCAGGTAATTTTCCAGTTGTTTGTTCCATTCCCGCTTAATAGCCATGGGAACCTTGGCATAACCATAGCCCGGTAAGTCGACCAGGCGCTGATTATCACTGAGCTGAAAAAAGTTGATCAGCTGCGTGCGGCCCGGCGTGCGGGATGTTCTGGCAAGTTTTTTATTGTCAGTTAAGCTGTTGATTGCACTGGATTTTCCTGCATTTGAGCGGCCGGCAAAGGCCACTTCCCAGCCCTCGTCGGGCGGACACTGTGACACCTTGGCGGCACTGGTGAGGAATTGTGCGCTACGGTAGTTGGGGGTTGAAACGTCAGCGTCTTGATGTGAGTCATCCATTACAGGGGGTATGCCTTTTGCTGTTGGGGGTATCTCGTATATAATGCCACAGCTCTTTTGCCAGTGACGAGAAACACGTGGCATTAATTTAACTAACTAGAGGTTGAACATGAAAAATTTGATTGCTGTTGCTTTTTTACTTTGTGCCACTGCCGTATACGCGGCTCCCGATATGGACAAATATAATCGGAGTTGTGCCGTGTGCCACGCCTCCGGTGCCGCGGGTGCACCCAAGACCGGTGATGTCGCTGCCTGGGAGCCTCGTATGGCCAAAGGAGAAGAGGTTCTGGTTCAATCTGTTGCCAACGGTCTGAATGCCATGCCACCCAAGGGCATGTGTTTCGATTGCACCGATGATGACTACAAAGCCCTGATTGAGTACATGGCTAAGGCTGCCGAATAAGGCCGCTGCCCCCAACCCGGACAGGAATTAAGATGAAAAACCTAGCAATAATGTTCTGCTTGTTGATGGCTTGGACACAATCCAGTGTAGCTGCGGATGCAGCAGCCGGTAAAAGTAATAGCATGGCGTGTTCTGCCTGCCACGGTGCCAATGGTAACAGCGTGGTTCCCAGCTTTCCCAAGCTGGCGGGTCAGGGTGAAGCTTATCTGGTAAAGCAGATGATAGACATCCGCGACGGTGCCAGACCGGTTCCCACCATGATGGGGCAATTGGACGGCAAGTCCGATGAGGACTTGGCAGATCTGGCGGCCTATTACGCCAGTCAGGCTAAATCTGGTGGTAAGACCAATCCAGACATGCTCGCACTGGGGCAAAAAGTCTACCGCGCTGGTATTGCCGAGCGCAATGTGGCTGCCTGTGGTGCATGTCACTCTCCCTCCGGGCAGGGTAATGCACCTGGGGGCTTCCCGTCGCTGGCTGGCCAGCATGCCGAGTACACCGCCACTCAGCTGAAAATGTACCGCAGGGGCTATGAAGACGATAGCGGGCGCACTAACGATGGCGATGCCAAAATAATGCGTACCATTGCCTTCGGCCTGAGTGATAAGGAAATTGAGGCTGTCGCCAGCTTTATAGCTGGCCTGAAGTAGGCAGTTCGGCGTGTAAAAAGGTGGCTTTGGCCACCTTTTTTTGCTTGTGGGGAGAACATCCGACCCCTTGTGTTGTCACAGATAAACCGAGTGTTTTGGAGAAAAGCATGTTGAAGTCTTTGTTGTTGTCACTGTGTGTATTATTTGCCGGACCATTGTTTGCCGCCGATGAGGCAAAAACCTTCGAACAGGGAAAGCACTACGATGTGATTACGCCAGCCATTCGTATGGCGAATCCCGACAAAATAGAAGTTGTTGAGTTTTTCTGGTATGGCTGCGGCCACTGCTACAATTTTGAGCCGGTAATTGCTCAGTGGAAGAAAGCCCTGGCAGACGATGTTGAGTTCAAGGGCTCACCAGCCGTTTGGGCCCCGCAGATGGAGCTCCACTCCAAGGCGTTCTACGCCGCGGAGGTTTTGGGGGTGCTGGATAAAATGCACCTGATTTTGTT
>JAUVBI010000099.1 GCA_030591305.1 Pseudomonadota bacterium | reverse complement strand
GTGCGAAGCAGTCAAAACAGAATCAGTAGCAGGGTGTGGAATAGCTAATCAAGTCGCTCTAACAGCGCCCGTGCCTCTTCTTTTTGCTCGTCACTGCCTTCGGCAACAACTTCCTCAAAGATTGTCCTGGCACCGTCCTGATCACCCATATCAAGATAGGCCCGGGCAAGATCCAGCTTGGTAGACATGGCATCGCTGTCAACGGCGAACACCAGGTCCTCATCATCACCACCCAACTCATCGCCAGTGCTGCTCCCCGTATCAAAATCGGCAGACAGGTCCAGTTCGTCATCGTCCGATTCTGTCTCAAAGCCCTCTATTTCCAGGCTGCCAAAGTCGTCTTCGAGTTGCGCCGTATCATCGACGCCAGACAGATCCAGGTCGGGAAAATCCAACTCATCAATATCTGAACCGGACACATCCACATCCAGGCCGGCTAAATCCAGGTCTGGCAAGTCCAGTTCGTCTGACAAGTCCAGGGTGTCGACAACATCATTTTCTGTCGCGTCCTCCACTGGCACCGATTCAATCGCTCCGCCCAAATCCGCTACGATAGCATCAGCGGCGGACAAACTATCGGCATCACCCAGGGCTTTCAGGTCTGCATATTGCTGCATAACCTCAGCCTCGTCGCCCAGCTCTGTGCATACTTTCATCATCTTGAGTTTGTATGCCGCGTTGTCGGGCTCGGCGGCAACTGCGGTCTTCAACAGGTCAAGGGCCTGGGGGAGTCGACCGTAGGCAATATAGATATCCGCTTCAGCAAGGGCGTCACTGGAGTCACCATCATCGGCGTATTCATCATTCTTACGCTGTCCATAGCCCCTGCTTCTGGCGGGCTCATCCCGTTCTTCTTCCGATGCGGCCTCCTCTGCAGCTCCTGTCTCCGGCTCTGCACCCACCTCGATATTTTGTTCGCCCAGCTGGATATTCGCAAATACATCGGTGGTGGACGCCTGCGTTTCTTCTTCATCATCGCTGCCACGGCGGCGCATAAACACCAGCACGGCAACGCCAATGGCAAGCAACAGGCCCACGATGTACATGATATTGCCAAAAAACCCGCCGCTCTCCTCAGGAGGGGCTACTGCCACCGGCTTCTTCTCCTGGGGCGGCTCGATCACAGCAACCGATGCAGTTTCTTGCGGGGCGGGAGCAGAAACCTCTGCCTCTACTACTTCTTCTGTGGTGTCTACATCCATTGCCGCGGCGCTGCTCGCGCCGTCAGCTTTTGCATTTGCCTCTGCCAGTGCGCTCTGCAAAGCAGCTATCTGGTCGTCCTTCAGGCTGACGATGCGCTCCAGGGTATCGACCTGCTCGGCCATTGCACCCAGGCGATCTTCAACCTCGTCCTTGTCACGCTCGGAGCGCGCCAGATCTTCCAGGCTGGCAAGCTCGGTGGCAGAGGCTGCCGCCGAATTGGAATCAGCCGCGCTGGAGCCAGCAGGATTCTCTGCCGGTTCGGTGGAGATACGCAGGGAACCACCGCTTGTTTTGCCGCGATCGGAGCTAACGCCATCGCGCCAATCCTGGTTTTGTTGACGCACCTCGGCCAATGCTGAGGCGGTGTCATCGGAGCTGATGTCACCCGAGGCGGGCAGGTAAATAACATAGCCCGCTTTAATTCTATTTATGTTCCCGCCGATAAACGCCTGCGGATTCAAACGCTGGATGTCCAGCATGGTCTGGTGCACGGAGGTTTCAGCGGGTTTTGCCCGTTGGGCTATCTGCCACAGTGTGTCGTCCCGGCGAATCAGGTAGCGGTTACCCGACTCCGGATTCAACTCAGCATCGGAGCCAAAATTACGCTGGGGCATTTCGCCAGGCGCCAAATCAGATTTAGCGACCTTAACCTGCGTTCCACTACTGGCTACTGCCGCTTGAGACTTTTTTGTATCGGGGGAGCCTCCACCTTCCACTACCTGCACGCTTTGCATGGCAGATATAGCTACTGTCTGGTTCGAATCGAATACCGGTGGGTCGACCAATACGGTGTATTCCCGCAACAGTCGGCCGGTAGGCCAGCGCGCTTCGACGATAAAATCGAGATAGGGTTCCAGCACGGAGTCTTCCGAGGTCATCAATATCTGGCCGTGACCCGCATCATCTATTTTGACTTCAAAAGTAATGCCCGTAAGAAAGTAGGCCCGCTCAACGCCCATTCGATCAAAATCATCTAATGTCGCCAGCCGAATCCTGATCTGGTGCGGGTTGAGCCCCTCGGTATTGAGAAGGTCTACCTTGGCCTTGAAAGGCTCATTAAGAAATGATTCCAACGTCAGTTCGCCCAAGCCCAGTGCGGATACCGCACTCGCTTGCAAACAGCCCAGAGTAAATATAACTGCAGCAGTCCTACGAGCCATAGTGTTGCCTTATTGTTTTGCCTTTCACGTGATAGCCGATACCACTGGTTATCAGCCACTAATTCCAGGAAGATACAAGTGTATAAATTCTATATTTTCAGACAGTTACAAAACAAACAAAATGTAATGTCTTACTAACTCTTTTTACACTTATAACGACCAGGCCCCTAATTTTAGTCACACATCCAAGTATCTTTTATATATAGGTATTAATCAAGGCTTCGGCAATTTGCACACTATTGAGTGCAGCGCCCTTTCTGACATTGTCCGACACCACCCAGAGGTCCAGGCCCCTGGGGTGCGAAATGTCCTCCCTGATACGGCCCACAAAAACGGCATTCTTGCCCACGGCATCGCCAACCGGGGTCGGATACCCGCCATCAACACGCTCGTCGATCACGGTCACACCCGGCGCATTTTCCAGCAGGGTGCGTGCCTCCTGAGCGGTAATTTTGTCAATTGTCTCAATGTGGAGCGCTTCAGAATGGCCGTAAAACACCGGAACCCTGACACAGGTTGGATTTACCTGAATACTGTGATTTTCAAATATTTTCTGGGTCTCCCACACCATTTTCATCTCTTCACGGGTATAGCCATTGTCCTGAAAGACATCAATCTGGGGCAGCGCATTAAATGCTATTTGCTTGGGGTAGACCTCGCATTCCACTTCCTTGCCACTGAGCAGGTTAACGGTTTGCCCCGCCAGTTCCTCGACAGCCTCTTTACCACTGCCAGAAACAGCCTGATAGGTGGCAACGTTGATTCGCTCAATGCCCACCGCATCGTAAATGGGCTTGAGGGCAACCAGCATCTGGATGGTAGAGCAGTTGGGGTTGGCAATAATATTCCGTGTGCTGTACCGGGCCAGCGCCTCCGGGTTCACCTCGGGGATGACTAGCGGAATATCCTCGTCACGACGAAAATGCGAGGTGTTATCGATGACCACACAGCCCGCCGCCGCCGCCATAGGAGCAAACTCCTCCGAGATGCTGCCCCCGGCAGAAAACAGGCCAATCTGCACCTTTGAAAAGTCAAACTCGGATAAGTCTGTAACCTTCACCGGTCTGCCCTTAAACTGTATGACGCTACCGGCAGAGCGGCTGCTGGCCAGCGGATACAAAGTGCCTACCGGAAAGTCGCGCTCTTCCAAGATGGCTATCATGGCCTCGCCCACAGCGCCGGTGGCACCAACTACAGCCACGTCATATGTTTCAGTCATACTCACAAACTCTCTCGTTTTTCTTCAAAATTGCTAAATCGCACCAAACAGGCTTTCGACCACCTCATTACCCAAGGCTATCGGCAAAATGCTGTTGTTGAAACAATTATTGTAAAAAATGTCCGCAAAACCTCAGGGTATTTATCCTGCTGGGCCCAGTCTACTCTCCCAGAATACCGTTTTCTCTCTTTTTAACCGTCCATACCCCACCGTGGTCGGGAAGATAAAACATACCGTTAAACCGGGCCACAACCCCGTCACTGTTGTTAATAACACCGCTGCAAAAACCAAAACGGCGCTTAATCGAGGTGTGGGTAATTTGCGCTTCAAGCCACTGACCCAGCCTACCCATAGAGATAAAATCCAGGCTCAGGTTCAGCGTTGGGCTGCCAGCTTTCTTGCCACAGGCAACATTAACCCCCGAGGCTGCAGCGATGTCCGCCAGGGTCATCAACACGCCACCGTGACAGAAACCCATCATATTGCAGTGCTGCTGCTCGACACGCAGCCCTACAGATACCACATCGCCCTCAAGCCGGCGATAGCAGGGCTGAATAACATCGGTAAAACCCAAGCCCAGGGGCAGCAATTCAAACCCAACCGGTATTGGCTCTTGTTCTTGCTCTTGTTCAATTTCACTCATGCTGCAGTGTTCCTCAAAAAATACCCATCGCCAGCCCCGCGGCGAAAGCCTGACCCAGGTCTTCACATTTGCCCAGGTGGGTGGCGCTTGTTTCACCACGCAAGATTAATGGCTCTGTAGCCGCAGAAAAAGGATAACCCGAAAGAATCCGCTGTGCCTGTTGTTGTGCGCCGCGCCCGTCATTACCGGCACTGAGGATCAGGGCGTAGGGTAGCACCAGGCCACGCTCAATGGCGGGATAAAAGCTGCGGTCCAGGAAGTCTTTCATGCCACCGCTGAGCGAACCGGAGTTTTCAGCGGCCACCAACAGCAGGCCATCGGCCCCGGCCAGATCATCGGTGCAGGCATCCCAGGCCCGCAGGCAGTTAACCAGTAGTTCAGCTTTCGCCCCCTCACAAGCGGCCCGGGCCAGCCGGGCACTGCTGCCGCTTTGGCTGTGATAGACGATTAACAAGGATTTCATCAGCTGAGCCCTCCCAGGCCCTTTTATCCACAGCCTTTCCTGTGGATAACTTTGGGGACATTTTTCTGTCAAATAATTGAGTCGACGGAAAAGTAACAGGCGGCAGCTTACTTTTCAGCCTGATTTATGACCGCTTTGTAACATAATATCAATGACTTACGCTATTTTACTAGCTTTATCTCGCCCACCCTTCGCACAAACACTATAAAACAAGTGGTAGAAACGTCTCTGTGGGTAACATTCCCGCGATGAGGTTTGCGTGCACTAACCTTATACATCAATAAAATTCACTGGTTTCATAAATTGATGTGAAAATATTTCAACTTAAGACACCAGAAAATTGAAAACTTTTAACACGGTGCCGACCTTTCCTGTCAGTGCTCTATACGCCAACACTTGTGTATTTTCGCATTGCGCTGGAAGTCTGGATCCAACGTGTCACGACTGATGTCCACACACTGGAACTGTGCCGCCAATTGCTCATCCAATTTGAAACCGCGCCTGTTGGTGGAAAAATACAATACACCCTGCGGCCGCAGAACAGCCATCGTCGCCTGTACCAGCGCCAGGTGGTCCCGTTGAATATCGAAACTGTCTTCCATGCTTTTGGAGTTTGAGAAAGACGGGGGGTCCAGCATGATCAAGTCGTATTTGCTCTCAGCCTGTCCCAGCCACTCGATACAATTTGCCTTCACCCTGAGGTTGTCAGTTTCGCCCAGGCCGTTATGAGCCAAATTTTTACGCAGCCAGGCCAAATAGGTATTGGACATATCAACGCTGGTGGTGGAACTTGCACCACCCAGGGCCGCATGGATGGTGGCGGCACCCGTATAGCAAAACAAATTAAGAAAATCCTTACCTCTGGCCTCACTGGCGATACGCCGGCGCAAGGGCCGGTGATCGAGAAATAAACCCGTATCCAGGTAGTCGTGAAGATTAACCAGAAAACGCGCCCGACCTTCGCACACGCTGATTAGCTCACCACGATTATCCTCTTTTTCATACTGGTGCAAACCGCGCTGTCGCTGCCGGCGCTTGTAACTGATGGACGCAGCGGGCACACCCAGAGCATCGGGCAGCGCTGCCACCACCTCGCCCATACGCCGACTGGCGGCGTCTACATCTACCGCTTTGGGAGCCTGGTATTCTGCCACATGTAAATTCTCGCCATAGACATCTACCGCTACCGCATACTCGGGCATATCGGCATCGTACAAGCGGTAGCAGTCGATATTCTCACGCTTTACCCAGCGGGCCAATCGCTTTTTATTCTTGCAAATGCGGTTGGCGAACATTTTCGCCCCCGCGGACAACTCGCCAAGCTGTGCCTCCCCGGCCTCCACAGCGGCGGGTGCCGGGCCGCGTATCTGGTTATTGGAAAGGTCAAACAGCAGTAGATTCGATGGCAGAGCACCATTGAATAAAGCGTAACGTTTATAACTGCGCAAGCCGGTCGCTTTTCCCAGCTCGACATCGGCGGTAAATACCGCGCCCTGCCAGCCCTCGAACTCGCGCAGCATAACCTCACCCAGCTGCCGGTACAGATAGCGCAGACTCTCCTTCTCGCCCAGGCGCTCGCCATAGGGGGGATTGCATATAATCAGGCCCAGGGGCAAGGGCAAATGGCTGGGCTTTTGCAACTCCGCCAACGCCTTACAGCTAACCCGAACAACTTTCTCCAGACCAATTCTCGCAATGTTTTCCTGTGCTCTTCTGATCACCACGGGATCGGCATCATAGCCGCGTATTTCTGGTAGTTGCGCCGCCCTGCCCCGCTGTGCCCGGCCAGCCGCATCCTGGACTACGGCCGCCCACTGCGCCTTGTTGTGCCCCTTCCATGCCTCAAAACCAAAACGCTCCCTGGCCAGACCCGGTGCAATGTCAGCCGACATCATGGCAGCTTCAAGCAGCAGGGTGGCAGAGCCGCACATGGGATCTATCAAGGCACCACCGCGAGCTGCCATTGCAGGCCAATCGGCACGCAGTAATATGGCAGCCGCGAGATTTTCTTTCAAAGGCGCCTCGCCAGACTGTAAACGGTAACCCCGCCGGTGTAGGCTGCCACCAGAGAAATCCAGCGCTACAATCACGCGAGACTTCACCAGGCGAACATTTATCCGAATATCGGGGTCGCGCTTCTGCACCGATGGCCGTTTGCCGGTAGCGTCTTTAAACCAATCGACAATGGCATCCTTGCTGCGCTGGGCGCCAAACTGGGTGTTGCGAATCTCCTGGTTCTGCCCGGAAAAATCAATGGCAAAACTTTTTTCTACGCTAAAATAATCGCCCCATTTTATGGTACGCAACTGCGCGTAGAGCGCATCGGCATCCGCCACGTCATAACGCCCCAGAGGCATTAATATACGATTGGCGAGTCGCGACCACAAGCAGGCGCGATAGCCTACCGCCAGCGCCCCATCAAAATAGACACCGGCTACTGTTTCCCGGGTTGACTCGGCACCGAGAGTTGATAGCTCATGGGCTAACAGACCCTCAAGGCCCTTGGGGCAGCTGGCGAACCAGCCGTGTTCAGTTGATTGATTCAAGGATTATAGGCTCTAACGTTTCACTGTCTTGGCGGAGGACTTTGTGGATTTTTTCTGTGTGGGTTTTCTTCTCGCGCCCGCAGTTGTTGCAGGCTTCACTTTCGCTCGGGCCTTTCTCTTCGCTCTGGGCTTTGTGGCCACGCCGGACTTATCATTTGCTCCGCTGCCACCCTTCACCGCCCCGGTATTGTTTGCTGATTTTTCCTTGAGCATCACATTGAGAACCATCTCGGTCGAACTGTTCATATACTCGATGAATCGCTCGTGTTCTTCATCGCTCAGGTTTCGCAGCTCATCATGTTGACGATAAACATTGACAAAGCGCCGCTCCCGCTCGAAGTGCCTGGGGATAGTAAGCACGCCCCACTGCTCAAGCCTCTTTTCCAGAGCCGGGTTATAAGTGCGCATGAATTTGATAAGAAAGGGGATGGGGTCGTGCCTGGCCAGCAGCGCTGCACTGCGCAGCATCAGCTCCAACGGCATAATGCTTTCGCCGCTCTCTACATCCTCAAGCACGCTGTTATCGGCAAGACCCAGGCTGTCCGCCAGGTCTTTCAGGGACAGACCAGCTGTTTCGCGCGCGTCTCGCAGGAAACGTCCCGCCTCGGCCATTGCTTCCAATCGCTCAGGTTCCAGGGAGTTAAGCAAGGCGCCACGCAACCAGTTTTCCCCAAACATCGCCGTCATGGTTGCCGTATTTCTGGCAATATCCAGCGTATTACCGGCCACTTGGCCCGTGAGCTTCATGATAGACCCTAACAGGGACCCAGAATCTTCCCTGCTCTTACTGTCAGGCGGGCTCATATCAACACCTCGTTGTTTTGCTGAAGTCGGGTAATACCATAGACTTTCATTCTAACACAGGCAAACCGGTCTCCAGGGCAAATATTGACCTGAGAATCTCTCGCCACTCGACCAACTGCGCATCCAGACCACCGCTGAGACGAAACACCCTGCCACTGACTTCCATGACGGTAGGTGCCACTTCATTGTTAAAGCCCCCTGCCAACTCCTGTAGGTCCTGGTCCTGTATCTTGGCATTTTTAAAGGAATTGTAAATTTGCTCCATGGCGATGTAGCTACCTCGCCGACCATAACTGTCGCGCTCAGCCATGCGCAGTTGGGTTTTTTCCATGTGGATGGCACGTTCCCTGCCGTACTGCCGCCACAGGTAATAGGTGGGGCCCATATCTTGATATAGAGACACGTACTGCTCATCCACAGTATCAATGAACAGGTATTCCTGGTTTCTGATGCGCTGCACCCTGCGCATCATGGGGTCACTCTGGGATGGCAGTCGTCGCAGGCTAAACTCGCCCTTGTCATCTTCGGCCAAAAAATCAGAGAAAGCTTCCGGAGAAAGGCTGGAAGCGTAGCGCAGTAGTGCAACCTTGCGAATTTTACCCAGTTGCGCCAAACGTATCTGTACTTTCACCCCGGCCAGATCATTTGCTATCTGACGGTATAGATCACCGTAGGGGTCTTCATCGCGGGCCAGAGCGGGATAATCCTCGCGACGGGTCTGGTCGTGATAGATGCGATCCAGCCAATGGCGGCCGCTGGCATCTATCGCCTTGATATGAAGAACCAGATCGATGCCGTCGGAGTGAATGATTTTTCCAGTGATGCGCAGCTCCATGGTCTTGTCGTCTCTGGGCAGTACCCGAACCACGCCCCAGTTATCGGAAGCCACCAGAGCCTCGCGCAAAATAACTGGCATATACTGTGACTCCACCTCACGTATTTTGGGAAAAATTCCACGGTCTGTGTGGGTTGATTCATCACTGGGAATCCCCGGATCAAAAACCACCAGACCCAAATCAAGGCGCGCATCCTCAGTGGCCTGCTGTGCCCTATGCAAGACAACGACCCCCACGGGTGCAGGCCAGGGCGCACCCAACTCTTCAACCATCACCACGCTGGGCTGTCTCTCATTGGACCCGCAGGCTGTTAGTAACAGAGTAAACATTAAAAATAAGCGTCTCATCGCGACTCCGTCGTGCATACCTTGCCTCGGGTCAGCGTCATTTCACAGCGTATCCCCCCCCTATCGGGGTCGTAGCGGTTGTACACGCGGCTGAGTGTAAAAGGGTAGGAAACCTGGTCGGAATAAATAGTGGTGGCAATATTCAGCCTGTCTCCCGAGGCCCCCAGGGATACGCGGTGCTGAATGCTCAAACCATCGGGGAGGTACATTCTAAACAGTAGCTGACGGGAGTCCCAGCCGCACACTTCCGTACCATAGGGGGTTTCCCTGGCTTCAGATGGCCCCCTGTAAAACTCGCAGGTCAAGGCGAAATTATCCTCTCGCTTGATCAAAATGGCGTTCTTGTCCTGCTCTATTTCAAGCAGTTGCGAGCGCGTGACCAGGTCCGCCATTTTCGCCAGCCCGATTATAGAAGGGCCGCTATTGGCACCAGAGCCACCGACAACCATGCCCCCGCCCCTATCGCCTTTTCCCTGGGCCTGGCGCTGCGCACGCTCCACCAGTTCCCGCACCAGTGTATCCAGTTTGGCCTGGATATTGTCACTTTTGCCCAGGCTCAGTTCCCAAAAACCGGCATAGCTGACCGGCGCAACATTATCGGGCTGCGACTGCAGGGGGCGCGTCTTGCCTGAGGAACACGCAGCAGTCATTGAAAGCAGTACGCAGATGGCCAGCGCGGTAAGTTTACCGGTGAAATTCATTTGAATCGCGTTACTAGTAAAATTTCGATCTCTCCAACATGCTTGCCTGATTACCGCTGATTATATCGGCACTGCCGCCCATATCCTAATCCGTAGACTGCTACAATAAAAATTGAGATATACTGCCGGGCCCGCAATAGTTCAATCCACAGAAGACAACAAGGACTCCCATGGCAAAGCGTGTATATCTATTCAACGAAGGCAGTAAAGATGATAGAGACCTGCTGGGCGGCAAAGGTGCCAACCTGTGTGAAATGACCAATATGGGCCTGCC
>JAUVBI010000273.1 GCA_030591305.1 Pseudomonadota bacterium | reverse complement strand
ACGTCACCATCAATAGTCTGATAAACCAGTGCGACACGACCTATACGCAGAAAGTCAACTTCACGCTCACTCCCTCCCAGTTCGATATTTCCCCGGTAGGTGTCCATGCCTCGACCATACTGCAGCTCAATATTGTACGCCTCTAAGACGCCGCGAAACTTCTCTGCCACGCTTACATCCGCGCGATCCAGATTAGCCCGCAGGAACCCAATACGTCGAGTCCTCTCTTTTTTATTGAACGGTACATCAAGCTCAACAAATTGCTCGAGACCGTCGATCATGCGAATCACGAGCGGCGTCATTTGTCGCTGGATGACCGTGACCTGAGAAATCGAGTTGTCGATTTCTAAAACGCGCTTCTTTTGATTCTCGATCTGGCGCTGCAAACGGCCGTTATAGACCTTGAGGCCATCAACCTGCTTCATGACTGTTTTATAGTCGCCCAGCAGGTCTCGAGTTTCATCGGCCAAACGGTCGATTTTGATCTGCGATTTCTTCGCGGCTTGGGTTTTGGATTCTCCAACTTCGAGAATAGAATCCAGTGTAGTTGCTTGTACAGAAGCCACAGTGCCCGCCAAGGCGCCTGCAGATACAAGTACAATCAGTGCATTTTTCAATCGATACATAGTCATGGGAATTACGTTTCCTGTATCCAACAAAGTGATTCAATTCTGATAATTAGAGACTCGGTACTACTTATTCTATAGTCAATATTTCCAGGTCGGCAAACCGAAATTTCTAGGCCAGCAAACCGAGGCTGAGAGTTTAAACCCAATAGGCACTTTTTTTCAATTATATGGCACATATCTAACTGCCCCCTAATGGGTGGCGGGAAGAAAGGTTACACTTTTAGATGTTTACGGGCAGCGGGTAACACTCACGGGGCAATAACTCTGCTATTACTGGCGATTATAGACAACAAAGCTGTAATCGTAGGGGTTGGGATCGACAGCCCGATGAAACTCCCTGCTGTCTTCGCGCCAATGCTGCCAATCGATATCACCCAGGTAGGCATCGCCTTCTACATGGGCATGCACTTCGGTTACGTACATGCGGTCGGCCAGGGGAATGGCCGCGGTATATATTGTAGCTCCGCCGATGACCATCAGCTCGCCCACGCCGTCTATCAACGCAATATCCTCTGCCACCAACAGGGCGCCTTCAAGCGAGGAAACCACCGTGACGCCGTCTGCCGTGTAATCCGGGTTGGTGGAAATGACAATATTGGTACGCCCTGGCAGCGGTCGACCTATAGACTCAAAGGTCTTGCGGCCCATGACAATAGGCTTACCCAGGGTCGTTCGCTTGAAGTACTGCAGGTCCCCCGGCAAATGCCACGGCAGTGCATTGTTTTTACCCACGACCCCGTTTTCAGCAACGGCGACAATGACAGAAAGTTTAATCAGGGAGTTCGCCAGTGTTTGAAGCACGCTCACACCGCCACGGGAGCCGAGATATGCGCATGGGGCTTGTAGTCCACCAGCTCAAAATCTTCAAAGCAGTAGTCGTAAATACTGCCTGGCCTGCGCAGGATGTTCAGTTTAGGCAGCGCCAGCGGCTGACGACTTAACTGCTGCTGAACCTGCTCAAAATGGTTGCTATAGATATGGGAATCTCCGGTGCAGACAATGATCTCCCCCAGAGCCAGGTCACATTGCTGGGCCAGCATCATAGTCAATACCGCCAGACTGGCGGTGTTATAGGGCAGGCCCAAAAAGGAGTCGCTGGAGCGAATCATAAGTTGTGCCGACAGCTTTCCCTCTGCCACGTAAAACTGGTAGAGAAGATGGCAGGGGGGCAGGGCCATCCGGCCATCGCGAACATTGTCCTGGGGGCTTTTACTCTCATCCGGCAAAAACTCCACGTTCCAGGCATGAAACAGGATGCGGCGACTGTCGGGATTATTGCGCAGGCAGTCCACGACATAATCAATCTGATTGATGGTGCCGCCATCCGCAGTGGGCCAAGCTGTCCACTGGGCGCCGTAGACAGGCCCCAGGTCACCCTCTTCGGTGGCCCATTCATCCCATATTTTAACACCGTTTTCATTCAGCCAGCGGGTATTGGTGTCGCCACTTAAAAACCAGATCAGCTCATTGACAATACTTTTGAAGTGTAGCTTCTTGGTTGTTAACAGGGGGAAGCCTTGCGCCAGGTCGTGTCGATACTGCCGACCAAAAACGGACAGTGTGCCGGTTCCTGTCCTGTCGCCCTTGCGCACGCCGTTGTCGAGAATGTCCTGTAGCAGGTCGAGATACTGTCTCATTGCTTGAGCCCCCTGGCTGCCGTGTTGTCGTGTTGCCGATAGGCCATGACCAACACTACCAAACCAATAATTATCATGGGCACACAGAGTATCTGCCCGCGCGTGACCCAGCCCAGGGCCTGGAAGCCCAGATGTGCATCCGGCTCCCGGAAAAACTCTGCAAAAAAGCGCAGGCAACCATAGCCCAGTATAAACATGCCACCAACAGCCCACCGCGGCCTGGGCCTGGAGGAGAACCACAACACAAGAACAAAAAGCAGAATGCCCTCCAGCGCAAACTGATAGAGCTGGGAGGGATGTCGCGCCAACTGCAGGGGGTCATTGGGGAAAACCATGGCCCAGGGTACGTCCGTGGGCCTACCCCATAACTCCTGGCCAATAAAATTCCCCAGACGGCCCAGGGCCAGACCCACCGGAGCCAGTGGCGCAACAAAATCCAGCAGGTCACCAATAACAATTTTCCGGCTGCGGGCAAATAAAACCATGGCCACGATGACACCCAACAAACCGCCGTGGAAGGACATACCGCCCTGCCACACGCGCAGCAACCAGCTGGGATCCTCCATGATTTTGTCCCAGCTATAAAACAGCGCATAGCCGAACCGTCCTCCAAGCACCACGCCCAGGGCCGCATAAAAAATTAAATCGTCCACCTGCTCGCGCTTGAGAGCAGAGCCCGGCTGTGATGTGCGGCGAACGGCAAGCCACCAGGCAAAACCCAACCCCACAAGATAAGTCAGTCCGTACCAGTGAATCTTGATTGGCCCCAGCGCCAGGGCAACAGGGTCAATTTCGGGATAAGGCAGCATATGGTCTCATTTGTTGGCAACTAATTAGGCATCAGGGGCATGGCTGGCACCGGAAGGTCGTATTATCATGCAGGCAGAGGGGATTCACAATTGTTTCCCGCAGGTTGAGAACGCCAATATGTGCTTGCTTATTTTCGCCCACAAAGTTTATCCCGGTTACCCGCTGGTCCTGGCGGCAAATCGGGATGAATTTTACGCCAGGGAAACCGCCCCCTCCGCATTCTGGCCCAAGCACCTGAATGTGCTGGCGGGAACAGACCTGCAAGCCGGTGGCACCTGGATGGGTATATCCCGCCAGGGACGATTTGCAGCCATCACCAACTATCGCGACCCCGCAGCAACAAAAGACGCCCCGCGCTCCCGGGGAGAACTGACCCTGAACTTCCTCACCGGCTCCCTGTCACCCCCTCTCTTTCTGAGCGAAGTAGCTAAACGCGCTTCCGAATATGCCGGCTTTAATCTACTACTGGGAGACGGTGAGTATCTGTGGCACTTCAGCAACCGGGGTAAAGTCGGGGGCTGCACGCCCAACTCTCCCGAGATGCTGCGACCCGGCATCTACGGCCTGAGCAATGCCAGCCTCAACACACCCTGGCCCAAAGTCGAGCTGGGGAAGCAGCACCTCACCCAGTTGCTGGATGGCCCACCCCCAGATCACGACACCCTGCTGGGCCTTGTTAACAGCCGCCAGCAAGCCAGCGCAGAACAGCTAAAACTGAACGGCATGGAAACTGAAATGGAGCAAATT
>JAUVBI010000153.1 GCA_030591305.1 Pseudomonadota bacterium | reverse complement strand
CGTACTAAAAACACCTTACTGGCCCCGTTAACGGTTATGTAGTGGAAGCTGGTGTCATTGCCCAGGGCATTTGTCACAACGGTCTGGGGTGAACTGGGGTGGTCGGTATAGCTGTAGTCGAAAGTAGTGCTTTCGGCCCCACTGTTGTGCTCGGATAAAATAGCGCGGCGGTTACTGTCGTACATCCAGGTGGCGAAGCGGTTACCGTTGGCATCGCTAATGCCCGTCAACAGGTCATCGTAGTTCCTGTCTTCATAATGATAGGTTCTGCCCCCGCCGGTGGGGTAGCTAACGGCAGTAATCAGTCCATTGGCATTGTAGCTATAGTTGTATAAGTTACCGGCCGGGTCGATAAAGCCGGTAATAACTCCCTGGGCATTTCGAGTGTAGGTAAGACTGCCACCCAGGCTGTGGGCGACTTTTATCTCGCTGTCGGTGTACGTGTAGTTGTGGCTGATACCCGAGCGCTGTGTTATTGAGGTAATGCGGCCAGCCGTATCGTAGAGTTCCACTTGGTCATCCAGTGTGGTGAAGCGCCAGCCGGAGACGGCGCCGAACTCGTCGACAGCAATGGACAGGCGGCCGGTCATTTCCGGGCTGGTTGTTCGCCACTCAACACCGCCGTAGGGAAAGTAAGACAAGCCCTTGCCATCAGAGCGAATTAGCTGCCCCGCCACCTCGCCGGGTACGTAGTTGAATTCGGGCAGTATTTGCCAGCTGCCACCAATGGAGTTATAGGCGCGTGTGGCTTTGAGGGGGAAGGAGCGCGAGCCCTCGTAGTCTGTTTCCATTTGGTATTTGTTGCCAACACCCGGGTTTACCGGGTTGCCCTGGGAGCAGGCTATTTCGCCTTTCTCTCTGTCGAGGTCGTCTTCTCCTGGAATCGAGAAGTACAGGTTGTCTATGCCGAAGCCAGCGGTTTCAGTGCTGACGATATGAAATCGCCAGCTGGCGATGCCAATGCTGCCACCGCTGGCGCTGTATTTGAGGAAGCCAGTTTGATTGTTGAGTAGGGAAAACAACAGCTGGCCCTGGGGGCCGAAGAACTCCATCTCGACGCTACTCAATTCGTTGAGGTAACCTATATCCCATGTCATCCGATACACGGGTGCTGGTGTTGTGGTGCCGGGTATCACGAACTGGCCGGTGATGTCCCCCTCGAGTAATTCTCCTCCGGGGGGAGTGCCACCCAGTACCGGGCTGTTGGTACTTGAGATATCGTCTACGATTTTCAGCTCAGAGCCGCCGAAGAGTATGCCCACGTTCTGGTAGTTGCCGGAAATAGCGGTTCCTATGGCAAACTCGTCGAAGGTGATGAGCTTGGAGAAGTTGATTCCCGTTGAAGCGGATGACTCAGTGAGTAATTGAGTCGTTGCCTCTGGCGTCGATGACAGGGTGAGTGTTTTACTTCTGGATAATTGCTCTGGAGTCTCGGGGATACCCGATGGCAACAGGGTGCCCGGGCCCACTTCCTGAACGTGTGAAATGTCAGTTGCCGTCGACAAACCGGAAGACGAACTCTGGGCGAAAGCTATTACCGGGAGGAGTAAGCTTAAGCTAGTGACTACTACTGGTCGCATGTTTATCTCTCCTTGAAATAATGAGAACGCCACCGTGAGCGTTTAGTTCGCCACCACGTGTTGCGTCATCGCCCTTCCTTGGGCGTTGTTCTGCTGGAGATTGAATCCTAGTAAAAAGAAGAGGGGCTGCCAATCGAATGCTTATATTTGATCAAAAGTGGCGCAAATGAGTGTTTTTAATGACTGCTTTCCCGGACACGATCCAAGAGTTAAAAACGCCCATAAAAAAAGGCGCTCCGAAGAGCGCCTCAATCCGAGTACTTTAAATGCCTAGTCCCAGGTGACTCCCAGGCGCATACCAACGGTGCGGGGGCGTTGGGGGCCGAAGAAATGCGAGGGCAGAATGCCACCATTGTTGTTCTGGCCGTCCCACTTGAATTCGTCAAACACGTTTTCTACGTAGGCTTCCACATACCAGCTGTCATCTGACTCGTAGGCCACACGCACTGCCGCTATGGCAGCCGCGTCGATCATGGTCTCACTCAGCCCGGCCCAGCCGCCGCCGCGCTCGTCTTCCCAGAAGACTTCGAAGCTGCCGGTAATTGCGCCATTGCCAACGGGGAAGTGGGCATCCAGTACGGCAGCCGCAGACCACTCAGGTGCCCAGAATAGAGAGCTTCCCTCACAGGCGTTGGCGTCGTCAGGGTCATCGCAGACCTGCTGTATGTCGGTGGCCTCTGTATCCAGGTATCCGGCGGTCAGGTAGAGGTTGAAGTTGTCGCTCAAAGAGGCAGTAATGGAACCCTCAATACCAAACGCTTCCACTTGCCCCACGTTGTCTACAATGGACGCGCCACCATCGAAGAACAAAATTTGCAGATCTTCGTATTCATAATAAAAGGCGGTCAGGTCAACATTGGCATTGCCATCGAAAAAGGTGTCCTTGTAGCCGATTTCGTAGGAGTCAACGGTCTCAGGTTTGAACGTGCCGGGTAAAAACCCATCGGCCTGCGTAATGCCCTTCTGGCCGTATTCAGGCGCATTTCCGGCACCATCTCTCAGCCAAAAACTACCGAAACCGCCAGACTTGAAGCCCTGGGTGTAGCTGGCAAAAAACATGCGGTCATCCGTGGGGCGCCATTTGGCCAGTACACGGAATGTGGTGTCATCCCAAGACTCTTTATCCTTGATAAAGCCGTCGGTGGCGAATGTATAAGCCCAGTATGGACCCAGCTCGCTTTCAGGATTTGGTACGGAAATCCGAAAATCTTTTTCGTCATTGGTATAGCGTACGCCCAATTCAACATCAAAATTATCCGTGATGTAGTAGTCGACGTTGACGTAGGTGGCCCAGCCTTCATAGTCGCCTTTGATGCGGCCCGTTTCTGTCAGAGTTCCGTCGGAGGAGGGTGTGAAATCATATTCGTAATAGCTATAAAGGTCTTCACAGCCGGTGAAGTCGTTGCCGGGGTAGTAGTAGTTACCGTAATACTGGCAGAACAGGTCTTCATCACCGATAAAGGAGAAAGTGGTATCAATGGTCTCTTTGTAATAGGAGGCACCGGCATACCAACTTAATGCGCCTTCGCTATTGGATGTCAGACGCAGTTCCTGCTGGAAGTAGTCGCCCTCCTGATCCTGTCCGTAGGTGTTGATATTTAACGGCGTACCATCATAGTCTTCCGTGTACTGATAATCGTGATCTTTATAGCCGGTGTTGGATGTCAGGGTCGCAAAATCGAAATCATAATCAATGCGCATGCCCAGACTGAGGATGTCGGCATCGTCCCGGTCACCAAATGTGCGGTCTGAGTCAATTTGCTCGTTGTTACCGCCAAGCTCCACTCCGCCGAAACTCTCATCAAAGGTATCCCATATATCACCTTCGTCAATGGCGCGATAAACAGAACCGGATTGCTCGCGGGTTTCGTATTCTGCCGTGGTGTAGATAGCCAGGCGGTCCTGCTCGTAGGCGGTAGACCAGCGCAGTGCCCATTTGTCGTGCTCGATTAATTTGTCGCCGTCGAAGGTGTTTTTAGCGAATGGCCCCTCGGTTGAGTAGTAGCCGGCCACACGCATGGCAAAGTTGTCACTCACTGGAATGTTGAGGGCACCTTCGGTTACGAAATGGTCGCGTTCTGCCACGTCCAGGTCGATGTAGCCAGAGTAATCACCACCCACTTCAGCGCGTTTTGTATGAACACTAAACGCACCGCCAATTGAATTTCGACCAAACAAAAAGCCCTGGGGGCCACGTAATATTTCGGCTCGATCTATATCGTACAAGCTCGTTACAGCGGAACCGTTACGCCCTTCATATAAATCGTTTTTAAAGAAGGCGGAGGAGGGGTCGCCACCAATACCGAAATCCTGGGTACGAATACCCCGAACGCTAATGGCGTCAATGAAGCTGTCCTGACTGTTGCCGGTTACGCCTGGCGTATAGGATACCAGGTCTTTTATGTCGTTCAGGTTCATCTTGCTGATAAAGTCGCCGGACAGAGCAGTTATGGCGAGGGGGACGTCCTGCACAGACTCGCTGCGCTTGGTGGCTGTAACAATAACTTCTTCCAGTGATTGAGACCATGCAGGTGAGGCTATAGCCGATGCCATAACGGTTGCTGAAATTGCTAGTGCCATGGTTTTTTTACGGGAGCGGCTCGCGGCTTGCTTTTGCTTATGTGGCGAATAGTGCGTCATTGGAATCCCCATCTGGTTGTTTTTTTGAGCGTTACTGAGCTAATAGTAAGCTACAGGGTAGTAAAATGGCCTGGAGAATTATATACCCCTAATGTGTAGTTATGTCTGCGGTTTAGTTCGTCACTATGGTACGTGAATGTTTTGTGACTGCAGGACTTTTAGCATGGGTTGTAGCTGCTCTTCATACTGTCGCCAGCGCCCTATGGAGCGGGTGTGGGCCGGTTCCCGTACCTGTGCTGCGCTGGCGGTGGCAACGGTACTGTCCTGGGCGTAAAACGCCAGGCAGGCATCTTCCCAGGGTAATTCCAGGTAATTGAGCAATGCACGGGCATTGGGCTCGATATCCCGGGCGGTCTCTTCGTAGCTGATATCGAAAAAACGTCCGGGAAAACGCTGTCGCCAGGTAGCCATCAGTTTTTGATATCTGGCGTGGTGTCTGGCCATTTCCGCCTGCTCATAGGAGTGGAGGTAGGCATCGGCAAATAACTGTTTGAAGCTTGAGAAGCAGGCATCCATGGGGTCGCGTACCAGGTGGACAATTTTCGCATTTGGCAAAGCCTTCAGAATCAGGGGGATCATCAGGTAGTTTTGTGGCAGTTTGTCAACGAACCTGGGGGTGTCACCGCGCATTTTGGAGCTGGTTTGTAGATATAGGGCCGCTATCTTTTTTTCGTCCAGTTGCTGTGCCATTTCAAAGAGTTCTGCCGAGAATCGCTTGGGGTTTTTATACTTTCCAAGCCTGCGCAGGGCCAGGCTGAATTGTTGTAGTTCTCCCGCCGAGTGTACCTGTGAGTGGGCGGTGATAATACGTTCTACCAGGGTTGTGCCGGTTCGCGGTTGGCCAAGGACGAAGATGGGGGATGCATCGGGGCTGCCCCCCGCACTGTTACCCAGCCAATCTTCGGTATAGTGTTCCGTCAGGGACTCAAACATGGCAATTTCTGCAGTCTCGTTGAACTCAACGGTGCTGCGCCGGGCCGCCGCTCCCTGGCTAAAGGCCTCGAAGGCATCGTCCCATTGTTGTAGGTCTTCACACTCTTTCCCTATGGCATACAGATAAAATGCCCTGGCTCGGGGGTTTTTGCCGCCCTTTGCCAGCAGTTTGCGCATGTCTTCAATGTGATTGGAATCGGCGGCCTTGCGGGAGCTTGCCAGACCCCAGTGAGCCTGTGGACTGTCGGCCTGGATACTAATTATGTCGTTGAAGACCTCGTTGGCTTTTTGGGTCTCACCGTGAAATACCAGGTTGTTGGCCAGATTTTGCATATAGGGCGGGTGCCCCGGTCGGCTGGTGTTCACCTTGGCGAAGAAGGCCTGGGCGACGCCGTGTTCGCCCATAAGAGACAGGGTAGTACCTATCAAGTCGAGCACTATCGGGTCTGTGGGGCGAATGCGGCGAGTTTCCCGCAGTGCCGCATCGGCCAAATTTACCTGCCCCTCGCTCATGTAGAGCTTGGCCAGGTGAGCCCACGCAGCAGCGTGATTCTTATCCAGCTTAACCACAGACTGAAAGGCACTAAAAGCGGTTCTTCGATCTTTGGCTTCCAGCCCCACCAGGCCTACCAGAAAATGTGCCGGCACGAGATCGGGTTGTATTTTGAGTAGGCGTTGGCAGTACTCCCCGGCCGCCTCAATATTGCCGCGAGCAAGCTCATCGAAGCCCGCTTTCAAGAGGTTCTGTAGTTCTTTGGCGTGTTCCCCATGGGTATCGGAGGGCAGATCACTACTCATGAAATTCTTCCTTCAGGCTGTGTGGTACTTGGAGAGTAGCGAGTAGGCCAGAAACTTCAAGTCATCAGTAGTTTTGCTGGCTTGTGGGGCTTTTCCCCCCACAATTTCAATGGCCAGGGCATGAACCAGTTCCAGATATAGCCGGGCAATGCGTTGTAACTCTTCGCCGTCCAGTTCAAATCCCAGGCGAATAAACATGTTACAAAATCTGAGAATCATAAGCTCATCGTGTTCTTCGTCCAGTTCCCTCAGCTCTGGAATGGAAAACATCGCCTGCACCAGATGCAAGATACCGCGTTGACGGCGGTACACCTCAACTAAACGCTCGGTGCAATACTCAGTAAAGTACTGCAAATTTTCACCCTCGACCAGTCTTGCGTCAATATCATCCAGGGCCAGGGTGACTTCATCCAGCCAGCGCTGTGACAGGGCATACAGGATGGCTATTTTATTGGGAAAGTAGTGATACAGGGAGCCAACGGAGATTTTCAGGCTCTTTGAAATTAATACGGTGGTGAGGTCATCCAGGCTCACTTTTTCCAGCAACTCGGCTGTGATGTCCAGAATTTGTTCGTGGCGTTTCAGCGCTCTGGCCTGAAGCGGCTTGCGCCTGGCCTGGGTGGCATTTTTCCCGCGCCCGTCAAGTATGTTATTGGTCATTGCTGTTTGGCTGTGCCTCGTACAGTTTATTGATGTGGTTATGATCCCGATAGGTGGATATTACCTAGCAAATTGCTCGCTGCATATACCGAATAATTATTCGGTTAAAGTTGAATAATACTTCGGTTTATGTTTTAGTGCGCCTTTTCGAGGCGGGCGAGGAATAAAGGCATGAACGATAAGCATTATATAGACGGCCAGTGGCGGACACCCGCATCAGCGCAGACTTTTGTCGTGGTCAATCCCGCCAGCGAAGAAGTGATAGCCCGGGTTCCAGCGGGCAATGCTCAGGATATCGATTCGGCAGTAAAGGCGGCACGGCAGGCGTTTGATGAGGGTCCTTGGCCTAAGTTAACGGGTGTCGAGCGCGGGGCTTATCTGCGTAAAATTGCCGCTATCATTACCCGCCGTCTCGATGAGCTATCAAAGTTGGAAGTGTTGGACAACGGCAAGCCCTATCCCGAGGCGAAATGGGATATTGAAGATACCGCCGGTACCTTCGAGTTTTATGCGGGTTTGGCTGAGGAGATGGATAAGACGGGCGAGCAAGCCGTTGAATTACCTGAGCCCGACTTTAGTTCAAAAGTGTTGAAAGAGCCCATAGGTGTGGCCGGCGCCATCATCCCCTGGAACTTTCCCATGCTGATGGCGGCGTGGAAAGTGGCTCCGGCCCTGGCCGCCGGTTGCACCATGGTTTTGAAGCCCTCTGAAATTACGCCGCTTACAGCACTCGCACTGGCTGAAATTGCCGATGAAGCGGGCTTGCCCGCTGGCGTATTGAACATCGTCACGGGTCTGGGCGCCCAGGCTGGGCAGGCTCTGGTAGAGCACCCCGACGTGGATAAGTTGGCCTTCACCGGCTCGGTACCCACCGGCTCAAAAATTATGGCGATAGCCGCCCGAGACATTAAAAACATCAGCCTGGAGCTGGGCGGAAAATCGCCCTTTGTCATCTT
>JAUVBI010000142.1 GCA_030591305.1 Pseudomonadota bacterium | reverse complement strand
GGCCACCTGGATGATGGCCTGCCCAGCTATCGCGACCAGGTCGGGTCGATCACAATCAGCACCGGCGAAATACCCATATACTTGCAGCGAGTCCCCGATGGGCGCGGAGGCAAAGTTTGGAAGCTATCCAATGCCACCGTAGCGCACATTCCCCAGATGTGGAAGGAACTGGGCTACAGCCCGGTGGCCACCTATTTTAAAGACGTACTACCCAACTTCCGGTTTATGGGCATGGATAACTGGCAGATAGTGGCTACCGCTCTGTTTTTCTTCCTTGCCTGGCCACTGGCCGCGCTGGCCAGCTCTTTATTGATGCGAATTGCACTGCTGATACCCAATCGCTTTCCCCTGGGAATTGCACACTTTTTTAAAGGACCCATGCGTTTTTTCCTGTTCGTCGCCATCGCCAGGACCATGGTCAACTTGCTGGGCCTGTCGCTCACGGCCCGGGTTCTTATGAAGTCCAGCGGTGTTGACTACGTTGCTTACACCGTCCTTTTTCTGGGCCTGATCTCATTAATTCGGGATTACCAGATTCGTAAATTGCAGTACGCGGGCAGGGCGCAATACGCCGCCTTATTAAAGCCAATAACAACCATCATTAAAGTCATCCTGGTCATCCTCATTGCCTTATTCTGGGCGGACTCCGCCGGCTATAATATGTCGACCATCCTGGCTGGCTTAGGCGTGGGCAGCCTGGCGGTGGCACTGGCCGCCCAGAAAACGCTAGAAAATCTCATTGGTGCTGTCACGCTTTATGCCGCCAGACCGGTGAGCCCGGGAGATTTTTGCCGCTTTGGTAGCGTGGTGGGAACAGTGGAAGAAATAGGCCTCAGATCTACCACCATAAGAACCCTGAACCGCACCCTGGTGGTCATCCCGAACTCGGTCTTTTCCGCCATAGAAATTGAAAACTTTTCCGAGCGCGACCGCATTCGCTTCTACCAGGAGCTTCGCCTGAAAATAGCAGAACCAGGGCAGCTCACCAGGTGCCTGGAAGAGCTACGCATACTGTTTCTGGCCAACGAGGATGTCATTGCCGATACGGTGAGCATCCGGTTTTTCCGTATTGACGATGCCACCGCCATTCTGCGCCTGGACAGCTGTGTAGCAACTACTGACTACCAGACGTTTCTCGCCGTTGCTGAGCAACTTAACCTGGGCATCGTCAATGTGGTGAGAAAGGCCGGTGCCAGCTTCAGCGGCCCCAGCAAAACTCTGAAGTTTGATGGAGAAATGACGAGCACCGGTATTACCGCGACAAACCCTGGCTCAACAAGCTGATGGTGGAGAGGCATTCCACGGGATTTTCAACCCTGTGGAATATCCTGGCGTTCCTAAAACCCTATAAACTACGCATGACCGTGGCCGGATTTGCCCTGTTATTTACCGCCGCAGCGACACTCTCCATGGGCAAAGGTGTGCAGGTGTTAATCGACCAGGGCTTTGGCGGCAACAGTGCCGACCTGCGCAGCGCTATCGCCCTGCTGGTCTCACTGGGTGCAGCCATGGCCGTGGGCACCTTTCTGCGTTTTTACATGGTGTCATGGCTGGGGGAGCGCGTCAGCGCAGACCTGCGACTGGCTGTATTCAACAATATTGTCCGCCTCAACCCCGGGTACTTCGAAACAAACCGCAGCGGCGAGATTATGTCGCGCTTGACCACCGACACGACCTTGCTACAAACCATTATCGGCTCATCCATGAGCATGGCCATGCGCAGCAGTCTGACACTCACCGGCGCCCTGGTGATGATGTTTATCACCAATTGGAAGCTCAGCCTGTACATCGCAGTGGGTGTCCCGCTGGTCATGCTGCCTATCCTGGTTTTTGGGCGCCGGGTACGCAAGCTGTCCAGCAAAAGCCAGGACAGCATTGCCGGCGTGGGAACCTACGCCGGGGAAGTCATACAAAACATCAAGGTCGTGCAAAGTTACACTCGGGAATCCTTCGAGTCCCTGGCTTTCTCAAAAGAAGTTGAGCGTGCTTTTATCATCGCCAGAAAACGGATACAAACACGCGCACTGCTTATTGGTTGCGCTATTCTCCTGTTGTTTGTGGGTATGTCCGCTATGCTCTGGTCGGGAGGCCAAAGTGTTATTGCCGGGCGCATGACCGGGGGAGAGCTGGGTGCCTTCGTCTTTTATGCCATTATGGTGGGCAGCGGCGTGGCCACCTTTTCAGAAGTATGGGGCGAACTACAGCGGGCTGCGGGAGCAGCGGAGCGCTTACTGGACCTGCTAAACACAAAAAGTCTAATAGAGGATACCGGTGAGAGCACACTGGATGAGACCATCACACAACCCGAGATTCACTTTCACAACATCACATTTTTTTATCCCACCAGACCGGATTATGCAGCCCTGGCAGATTTTTCACTGCATATAGCGCCAGGTAAAAGCCTTGCATTAGTGGGGCCTTCCGGGGCTGGCAAGTCCACTGTATTCGAATTATTACAGCGCTTTTACGACCCCCAACAGGGTTCAATCTCATTGGACGGGAAAGACCTTCGCTCCCTGGGTCTTGCACAACTACGCAAACACATGGCCCTGGTACCACAGCAGCCAGCCTTATTTACCGCAGATGTCCGTTACAACATCGCCTATGGCAAACCCGGTGCCTCCGATGAGGAAATATTCGCCGCCGCCAGGGCTGCCCATGCCCACGACTTTATTGAACAGCTTCCCGGGGGCTACGGCAGTCACCTGGGGGAACAGGGCGTGCGATTGTCCGGGGGCCAGCGTCAGCGCATCGCACTGGCCCGAGCGATACTGAGCAACCCTAGAATATTGCTACTGGATGAAGCAACCAGCGCCCTGGACACAGAAAGTGAACATCAGGTACAGGCTGCACTGCAGGAGTTAATGCACGAACGCACCACCGTCATTATCGCCCACAGGCTGTCCACGATTCTTAACGCGGATAAAATTGCCGTGATGGACAGTGGCAAGGTAGTGGCAACGGGCACGCACCAAAGTCTGTTGACTAGTAGCGCTCTCTACGCACGCCTGGCCAAATTACAGTTTCGGGAATCGGATTCCCCGGAAGAAACTATCAGTGATGTATCTGGCCAAGCAGTCGAACCCTGTCCCGCCTCTCCTGATTAACCTTGGACAAATCACTCAGGGTATCTTTGGATATTCCCAGCACATCACCCATCCAGGTAACCGTCAATCGTGTATTGTTGGCGGCGCATTTTAACAGACCGGTCACGGGAGCCTCTCGCAAAATTTCATTGGACTCATCCCACAGAGTACGAAAATGGTCCCCGGTGGCATCGCGGGCTGCGTCGCAGGCCATGGACAGGACTTCCATGGATTCCATTAGGGCCTCTATACCAATCCACTCCACCATCGCCCCTGTTTCAACGCTCTGGTGTAAACTACGCCGTACTTTGCGCGCAAGATTGCGAAATTCCCGATCGACACGGCCACCAAACACAGGATCTGGCGCCTGCTTTAATTGATCCTCAACAGCCAACTCGCGCCAATCCGCGAGGCTGAGCACTGATTCAATCAGCGGGAAAACCAGCTTATCTTCAGTGTTCATGTGCACATACATCTTGTCAATATAATCACGGCCGTCTTTCACCATCGAGTCGCCGGTGATTTCACCCTCCCGCCAGCGGTCGATATCGGCGAGCAGTTTTCGCCCCTTCGCGCCCATGAGGTCGTGTTCGCGTTGCAGGCTGTCAACAGTGTCTGCGGCACCGGCATCCACTTCGGCAACCCGGCTGTACAGCAGATCCTCCCGGGGATGGTGAAAACGGTCTGGCCAGCACACCATATAGTCCATGGTTTCGTACATAATGTGCGGATCCACCAATTCTCCCGCATCAACGGCTTTCAGTTGCTGGGAAAAAACTTCCATCACACTGGCAATATGTTTATGTTCAGCGCGCAAAGCCGCCATTATGGGCTGTTCTGCTGCGACCCTGGGCTTCGATTTTACCGCCCTGTTCTTTTTGCTGGCAACCATCACAACCCTCCACGCTTTCTAACCGCAAAACCAAGCCTTCAGCCTAACTTGTCTACAGGTCAGCTATATTGATCCTGCTCATTGAATACGAATCAGCTAAATTCACGCACCAGGCTGCTTATGGACTCCTTGGCATCCCCAAACAACATGCGGGTGTTGTCCTTGTAGAACAAGGGATTTTCTATGCCGGCAAAGCCCGATGCCATGGAGCGCTTGAGCACAAATACGGTGCGGGCGTGATCCACGTTAATCACCGGCATGCCATAGATCGGCGATGACTCTACATCCCTGGCAGCGGGGTTAACCACGTCGTTGGCACCGATAACAATCGCCACGTCCACATTCTCCATACGTGGATTGATGTCATCCATTTCCAGCAACTGGTCATAGGGTACATCGGCCTCCGCCAACAGTACGTTCATGTGACCCGGCATGCGGCCCGCAACCGGGTGAATGCCAAAATTCACTTCGGCGCCATTTTTCTCCAGCAACTCACACAGCTCCTTAACCACGTGCTGTGCCTGGGCCACCGCCATACCGTAGCCGGGGATAATTGCCACATTACTGGCAGCTTCCAGCACGTAGTAGGCATCTTCAGCGGAGATAGGCTTGATCTCACCCTCAACCTCGGTGGTATCGGTACTGACACTGCCAAAACCACTGAACAGAACATTACTCAGCGAGCGGTTCATGGCCTTGCACATAATCTGGGTGAGAATAATACCCGAAGCACCCACCAGAGAACCCGCTACGATCAGAATATTGTTGTTGATCGCAAAACCCGCCGCACAGGCGGCCAGGCCCGAGTAGGAGTTCAATAGAGAGATCACTACCGGCATATCGGCGCCGCCAATGGGGATCACCACCATCACACCAAACAACAGTGACAAACCAATCACCAGATACAGCCACTGTGAATTGCCAGGCTCGAGACAGAACATCACCGAGCTGGCGAGAATACCCAGCACAATCAGGCTGTTAACGACCTGCTGGCCCTTGAACATCACCGCCCCACTGCCCAGCTTCTCACTCAACTTGCCATAGGCGATCATGGAGCCAGTAAAGGTCAGGCCGCCAATCAAAATTGAGAGAACAATGGTGACCAGGGTAAAGGTCTCGGTTGCTGTTGCGATAGCTGCCCAGCCAACCAGTAAGCTCGCCATACCACCAAAGCCGTTAAACAGCGCGACCATCTCCGGCATGGACGTCATTTGCACCATGCGGGCAGCTGCACCGCCGATAACGCCACCGACCACAAAACCCAGCAGAATCCACTGGTATTCAACAATGCCCTGGTCGAGTAACGCAACGACAATCGCCAACAACATACCGCCGGCTGACAACATATTACCGCGCCGAGCCGAATCTGCTGAACCCAACAATTTCAAGCCGTAAATAAACAAGCCACCCGCTACAACGTAGGCAAACTGTATCAATAATCCCATACCAGATAGTGTTTCCATTACTTGCCACTCCCTTTCTTCTTGAACATGGCCAGCATGCGATCAGTTACCATATAGCCACCCACAACATTAATCGTCGCCAGGGCAACTGCGGCAGCGCCAAGCCAATTAGCCATATCCTGCTGACCCGTACCTGCCAGCCCAATGGCTCCCACTACCGTAATTCCGGAAATGGCGTTGGCACCAGACATCAGCGGCGTGTGCAAGGTTGAGGGAACCTTGGTAATTAACTCGAAGCCCAGAAATATGGACAACATCAGAATAAATGTCAGAAATACAATTTCCATCAGCTTCCTCCTTCCAGGACTTTCTTGATCGTTTCGTTGGTCACTTCACCGCCGTGGGTGATGATGCAACCGGGGAGAATATCGTGTTCAAAATCGATGACAAAGGTATTGCTCTCCTCGTCCCAGCTGTCCTCAACCAGATTAAAGAGATTGCTGGAATACATCTGACTGGCATCACGGCAGACCTCATTGGACAAATTGCCTTGGCCGATCACTGTCACACCGTTGATCATGACCGTCTCATTGGGCACCGAGCCCTCAACATTGCCGCCAGTTTCAGCGGCCATGTCCACCACCACAGAACCGGGGGCCATACCCTCTACCATATCGCGTGTCACAATGACCGGGGGCTTACGGCCAAACACCTGGGCCGTGGTAATCAATACATCCGACTCTGCAATAAAAGACTTCTGCGCGTCCCGCTGTATTTGGATTTGCTCGGGAGTTAGCTCCTTGGCGTAGCCAGCGGAAGTCTCCCCGGTATCGCCCAGATCAATTTCTAGGAAGCTGGCGCCCAACGACCTCACCTGCTCTGCCACAACCGGCCGGGTATCAAAGGCGGTTACCTTGGCACCCAACCGCTTGGCGGTAGCAATGGCCTGTAGTCCAGCAACACCGGCACCGATGATAAAGACCTTGGCCGGTTTAAGCGTACCTGCCGGCGTCATCATCATGGGGAAAATACGGGGCAGCTTTGCCGCAGCCAGCATCACCATGACATAACCCGCCAGGTTGGCCTGAGAGCTCAGTGCATCCATTTTCTGGCTGCGGGTAGTACGGGGAATCATTTCCATACTGATGGCAGTCACGCCCTGTGCACGCAGTGCCTCAACCAGTTCATGTTCGTTAAAGGGATCCAGGTAACTGATATGAATACAGCCTGATTTCATCAAGCCAATGTCTTCCAGGTCGGGCTTACGCAGACGCAGCAGCATATCTGCACTTGAAAATAGCTCGTTGCGATCTGTGGAGACCGTAGCTCCCACCTCGGTGTATTGCTCATCAGGGTAACCAGAACCCTCGCCCATCCCGGACTCAATAACCAGGTCCGCACCCATTCGGCACAGTTTTTTCGCTGTATCGGGTGTTATCGGCACCCGATTTTCCCCCGGGTGGGTTTCTTTAGGAATTGCTATGCGCATAACGATATCTTACCCCATGCATAATGTATGTTTTTATCAGCCGCGAACTGTAGCACAGCTGGTGTATCGCTGGAATTATGGCCAACATTCAAGCACTGAATTGCATTACCCCCCATAAAGGGGATCGCTACCATAACCCAGCCTTATACAGGGACACTACTATAATCCACATAACCACCCTTCCAATGACTGATAATGCTATATAGATTGACCACAGCTGTAATAACCGCCCAGAATATCGCACTGTACCGATACCTGTTTTTAGGGCATTCTTGGAGCATGTGTAACCTGATCTACGTAGTTTCCCCGGCACTAGCCCGGCAGGTCTGCAAAATATAATAAGTGAACTGTGAGAGAACCCCTGTTTTGAGCTCAACCAGACACGAAAACCCCGAATTAACACTACCGCTGGCACTCACACCGATAGTTTTCCTGATCACCCTGCTGGCCGGTTCAGTTTATCTGTTCGGTGCTGATTCTTCATACGGCGCCAACCAGATTGCCCTGGTCCTGGCGACCTCAGTGGCAGCATTGGTGGGGCGCAAAATAGGGGTGCCGTGGAAAATGGCACAGGAAGGCATCATTAACGGCATTGCCATCGGCCTGGGCCCAACCCTGATTTTGCTGGCAGTGGGCATGCTGATAGGCACCTGGATTCTGGCGGGCACAGTGCCAGCGATGATTTACTACGGCGTACAGATACTCAATCCCAGTATTTTCTACGCCGCCAGCGCCATGATCTGCGCCATCATTGCCATCAGCATAGGCAGTTCCTGGACAGTGGCGGGAACGCTGGGGATAGGGCTGATGGGAATAGCCGGCAGTTTTGACCTCTCTCCCGCCATAACGGCTGGCGCTATTATTTCCGGGGCATATTTTGGTGACAAGCTCTCCCCTATGTCCGACACCACCAATCTCGCCTCCGCCGCGACCTCGGTGGATCTGTTTGACCATATTCGCCACATGCTGTGGACCACCGTCCCGAGCTTTACTATCGCTCTAATTATTTTCCTGATCATAGGGGGCTCCGGTGGCGCTACACCTGCCGAAATCGAGGCCCTGAAAGCTGGCCTGCAGGCAGAGTTTAATATTGGTATCCACCTGCTATTGCCACTGCTATTGATGCTGGGCCTGGTCTACAAAAAATTCCCCGCCTACCCCGCTATTATTGTCAGCGCCCTCGCCGGCGCGGTGCTCGCCGT
>JAUVBI010000299.1 GCA_030591305.1 Pseudomonadota bacterium | reverse complement strand
GGAGAAATATGAGGAGTCCTTGTACCGGCTTTATGTATGGCAGACCGCGGTGTTTGATGACTGGGGTGGCCCCGAGCTTGTCAGTGAAGACAGCAATCCACACAGTTTTGCACAAGTGGCTATAGACGATAACGGCAACGTGCTGGTGTCCTGGGCCGGAGGTGTGGTGGGGTCGCGCAACCTTTATGCGGCCTACCGGCCCTATGCCAAAATGTTCAAGACGCGCCAAACAATAGAAAACTATTCGGCGGATAGCTATGTCGATGGAGACATTGTTGGAGCGTCCCACCTTGAATTTGCCAAAAATGGAAGCGCCTGGGTCTGCTGGCGCCAAAACAGGCTGCATGTGTACAACGGTTACGCGGATACTGACGGCGCCAGTGCCCTTGCCAAAAAGTTTGATCCGCTAAATGGTTGGACTGCTGAGCACAACCTGGAAATACTGAATAATGTTGGTGATACCCTTAACCTTAGTTGTGATGTGTCCGGTGACGGACATCTGGCGGTCGCGTGGGAGAGATACAACACCTACGACCCACAGGCGTTCTCTATCGGCGGCTTTGAGTATGATGTGTGGGTCGCGACTTTTGATCCTGACGGTGCCTGGACGGCATCAGAGACTGTTGAGTACCTGAAGGACGGCATCAGGGAAGAGAACGGAATGGGTATCCAGAACTATTTACCCCGGGTGGCCGTGGGAAGCCAGGGTAGAGCTGCTGTCGTCTGGTACAACGAAAGCGATGCCAACATCGAGGCGCTGGAGTTTGATTTCTCCGCGTCTGCCTGGCTGCCCCAGGAAACCCTGGAGTCCCGCGGCAAGCAGATTCCGGGCGATAATACTCACCGGCTTGCATCGAATGAGAACGGCGACCTGATTGTGGGCTGGGGCAGTAAGTTCAGGGTCAAGCCGTATGGTGATGGGAGTTGGGCCAGATCGAAATCACTACCTGCCCCCGCCACCCGCCTGGGAATTGATGAGCTGTCCCAGCCATACAGTGCTCATCTGTCGGGGGGCGATGTGATCGCAAGCCGGTATATCGGTGGGGCGTGGGCCTCCAGATCACTTAATGAGGCCAGTGATGTTGCAGGCAAATCTGTCCTGGACGTCGGCGCCGGGGTTACCAACGCACTGGCTGTGCATTGGCTTTCCGGGTCTTCACTATTATTTTCCGATGACCAGCCCGCTGCGGTCAATGGCCCGGACGATTCTCCGGACACCACACCACCTGCAACCAGTTCTTCTACCCAGATCAAGAGGGTGAAAGGCGCTAAAAAATATACCATAACCCTACAGCCCGATGAAGTGGCGACAATATATTTCCGCTTTACCGGGCAGGGCGTGATTATCGACGGCGGCACTGACACCACCACCTGGCAAACCTATACACAAGCTGTCGTGGTCCAACTCAATAAAGGCGGCTCAGGTGATTTCGAGTTCTACGCGGAAGACGTAGCCGGGAATGTGGAAGCCATACAACTGGAGATACTGCAATGAAAGTTTCATGGATGAAAGCCCTGGTGTTTGCTGTCAGTCTGATCCCCCTGGCCGGTACAAGTGTCGCCTCGGTCACAGAATATGAAGAAATTATTTACTACCACAACGACGCACTGGGTTCACCTGTTGTTGCAACAGACGCAAACGGTGATGTGCTCTGGCGAGAAGAGTACTCACCGTACGGCTCACGACTCCTGCTCGAAAGTCAGGAGTCTGATTGTAGTTCAGGTACATGTATTCCGGTGGAATCCGCGTGGGACGAAAAACAGTGGTTCACTGGCAAGCTGGAAGAATCGCGCAGCGGAATCCAGTACTTTGGCGCCAGGTGGTATGAGCCCGAAATAGGGCGATTTTTGAGTGTTGATCCGGTGCGGTTTAGAGAGGACAATATTTTTTCGTTTAATCGGTATGCTTATGCTAATAATAACCCGTATAAATATATTGACCCGGATGGGCGAGTGCCGGTTATTGTTACCGCGATTGTGGGGGCTGTTAGTGGAGCTATATCGGGTGGATTGGGCGCTGCTGCCACGGGTGGTGGCGATTTGTCAATTGCTGTGGGTGCTGGTGCGGGTGCGCTTGTAGGGGGGGTTGTAGGTTCAGTCAGTCCAGTATCTGCGGCTGTCGCGGGTCGGGTGGCAGGTGTATTTGGTGCAAGAATAGCAACATCGGTTGTAACGGCCACAACGAATATAATCGCGAATGTCACAGGACAGTTTATGGGCACTCGATTCCAGAATAAAAATTTTTCAGCAGAATTTTCGCCGGGAAGCATTGGTGCGGCCGCCTTGGCAGGTATAGCGTCGGGCCCCGCTGCTTTGGCAAATCCCGCCGCTGGACTAGCGGCTTCTATCTTCATTCAGCCAAGCCTAAACTCGGGCAGGCGGTTGTTTTCAGATACTTTTCTTCCGAATTTAGAGCGATTTGAGCCAAATATGGAACAGGTTAGTGTAAATACAACTAAGAGGCGGGAAGGGGTAGGTCGAAAGAGAGAAACGGATTGATGTGAAGAAGGCTAACTCATTGACCTATATGATTATGAATCGGAAAACACCTTCAATTGTATTACTGATCTGCATGTGGCTAGTTGAGCTCATTGTATCTGGGTTGGCAGTACTGGTAGCCCGAAATATTATTTTTGGCATACCGATTTTTGATATTTTCAATTCGAGCCATGATCCAAGCCGAGTTAATTTCGTGTTGTATGGGTACATATTTTTTCAATTGGTTACAATATACATCACCCTCTACATATGGGTGCGAATCGTTCTCAGGAAAAACCTAGCGTCTCGGGATTGGTTGGTAGAGATGCTTGGCGAAGATATAGTCAGGTACTTGAGAATCCCGAAAAATTAGTCGACGGTAGCTGCTTTCGGGAGTTTTTTGTCTTGCAGAGGCGTGGGGTTTCAACTGAGCATGGCAAAAAGCTCCCGGAAGCAACTGAGCGTACAAATAGTCAGTTTGGGCTATCTCGGAGCGGGGAAAAGTACTCAGTCTATCAGCAACTTACCCCACTAACATCAATATCACAAACCCCCTGCTCCCCCTCCGACAAAGT
>JAUVBI010000279.1 GCA_030591305.1 Pseudomonadota bacterium | reverse complement strand
TAGGGGTCCAGCAGGAATGCCCCCTTCATAAAGATATCCAGGGTAGAGCTGGCGGACGGTTCGGGAATCTCGAAATATTCGACGATGGGCAAATCGGTGCCTGGATAGACAATTATAGTTGCGTCATCAATAGGTACCAGTTGTTTAAACATGCCAATGAGCCTTTCCGGGAACTCACGGTGACCTATCGCAGGTATGAGTTCGGCCAGCTGCTTACTGAATTGTTCGAGAGCGGGCATTAGTTACTGCTGTGCCTGGTGCTGGATAACGAAGATGTCATCATAACGAATAAACCGGGGACGTAGCACAGTTTTTATGGGTCACAGGCCCTGACGGGGCCTGTGACCCATAAAAACTGTGCTACGTCCCCGGTTTATTCGTTATGATGACATCTTCGTCATCCAGCACAAGGTGCCGCACCAACTAATGCCAGCCCTTGAACAATTCAGTAAACAGGTGGCCGAACTCATACCGGCGATTGGTCACTGTGAGTTTCCGGAGAAACTCATTCACATGTTTAAACAACTGGTGCCGATTGATGACGCGACCATACTTGTTTATCCCGGCACCGATTTGCCCATCGTCGAATATTTCGAGCTTCCGGAGCCATCCGCCAGCTCTACCCTGGATATCTTTATGAAGGGGGCATTCCTGCTGGACCCCTATTACCTGGCAGCGACGCGCGATAAAAAATTTGGTGTTTTTCGCATGCGCGAACTCGCCCCGATGGGCTTTAAAGACAGCGAGTACTATAAGACATGGTATAAAAACTGCGGCTATCAGGACGAGTGTGGGTATCTGATCCCCATCAGCGGTTCGGGCTTTATAAATATTGCCCTGGGAAGAACAGCAACACGCACGCCGTTTACCCGAAAACAGCTCACCGTACTGGAGGCAATCTGCCCTACTGTTAATGCCCTGTGCCAACAGCACTGGGCCGAATCCGGGACGGAGCCAGGCGGCGTTAATTTACGAGAACAGCTTCAGTCGGCACTGGAATCCTTTGGCAGCAGCCTGTTAACAGACCGGGAAGTGCAGGTTATCAACCTGGTGCTGCACGGCCACAGCACCAAAACCGTAGCAGAGAAATTGTCCATATCAATGGAAACTGTAAAGCTGCACCGCAAGCATGCCTACGCCAAACTGGAGATTAGTTCCCAGGCGGAACTTTTTTACCTGTTTCTGGATTCGCTGATGAGCGCGAACGGCTACCAGGGAGGGGATACACTGATTGCCTATATGCAGCCTCCCCCACGAAAATAAGCACTCAGCACTCGACGACATTAACCGCCAGGCCGCCCCTGGACGTTTCCTTGTATTTATCCATCATATCCCTGCCGGTGTCGGCCATTGTCTTGATGACATCATCCAGCGACACGTAGTGGCTGCCGTCTCCTCGCAGCGCCAACTGGGCGGCGTTAATTGCCTTCACTGCAGCAATGGCATTGCGCTCAATACAGGGAATTTGCACCAGGCCGCCAATGGGGTCACAAGTGAGGCCAAGATTATGCTCCAAGCCTATTTCAGCCGCATTTTCCACCTGGGCCGGAGTGCCACCCAACACCTCGGCCAGGCCTGCCGCGGCCATGGCACAAGCTGAACCCACTTCGCCCTGGCAGCCCACCTCGGCTCCGGATATGGAGGCATTTTTTTTGCACAAGATACCCACGGCACCCGCAGCGAGCAGAAAGTCCCCCACGTCCTCAGGCTGTGGGTTTTCGCTAAAGCGCATATAAAAGCGCAGCACTGCGGGAACAATACCCGCCGCGCCATTGGTGGGTGCGGTGACAACACGACCACCGGAGGCATTCTCCTCGTTTACGGCAAGGGCATACAGATTCACCCAGTCCATGGCATGAAAGGTGGAACCAATCAGGTTATCAGCGGTGTTCTCCAGTGACTGGCTCAGGCCCCGGGCCCGCCGCGCCACTTTCAAGCCCCCCGGCAATATGCCCTTCTGGATTAGACCCCGCTCAACACAGGCATCCATGGCCAGCCAGATCTCGCCCAGCTTGTGTTTTACTTCTACGTCGGGGCGCCAGGCCTTTTCATTCTCCAGCATCAGGGCACTGATGCTCATAGTGTGTTGCTCACACAGGGCCAGTAGCTCAGCGGCTTTATTGAAACGGTAGGGCAATTCGGCAGGCACCTCGGAACGGGTATCTTCCGTGCCAGCCTCGTCAATAACGAAACCACCCCCTATGGAATAAAAAGTATTGCGGTAAATTTCTTTCTCACCCTGCCAGGCGACCAGGGTCATGCCGTTGGGGTGATAGGGTAGAGTCTCCGAGTGAAAACACATATCATCGGCGAGCTTAAAGGGAATATCCCTGACCCCCGCCAGGCGAAGTCGGCCGGTTTCAACTGTATGACCCAGCACAGTGGCCATCAGGTCGGGGGCAACACTGTGAGGCTCACAAGCCATCAGGCCAGCAAGGCTGGCGCAATCTGTCCCATGCCCCTTGCCAGTGGCGCTGAGGGATCCGTAGAGATTGACCTGGACCCGACTGACAACATCAATGAGCCCACACTCCTCCAACTCCTTTACAAACAATGCACAGGCTTTCATCGGCCCCATAGTGTGGGAACTGGACGGGCCCACACCTATCTTGAACAAATCAAAAATGCTAATTCCCATTGCCGATCCCGACGGCGGCACGCCTGTCAAAAGAAATGCAGATTCTACTACTTTGCTTGTGGCATGTCCTTCGACTGATAAACCACGCTGCCATCCAGTATGGTCATCATTACCCGGGCACGCACCACCGCCTGATCAACACCCTCTGCTGGCATCGCTTTTGTGATAGCCAGGGCTGTGCTAGCACGTGAACCCCATATTCATCATATCCAATAGTCTCAACCACAAGCCGCGCTTGCCGTTATTGGCATCGGCCTTTTGCAAGGCGGCCTGGGTTATTCTGACACCAACCCAACGCAGGGGCTCCGGCACCCAGGCCATGGGCTTTTTGGTGACAAATTTCATCTGTAGAATATCGCTGGGCTGGTAGCCTAAAAGCTCAATGGCGATACGGGCACCAAAACGAGTGGCCCCCACACCCAGGCCCGTATAGCCCACAGCCCAGGCAACACGTCCATTATAAGTGACGCCCGGCACCATGCAGAAACGGGTGGACGTGGCAATAATACCGCTCCAGCGGTGGGTGAATTTTATGCCCTTGAGTAGCGGAAATGTTTCAAAGAATTCTTTCGACAAGTGCTCAAAGCGATCGGCTCTATCGGCACACTCCGGGCCTGTACCACGATTAAAATAGTAGCAACTGGCATTACCACCGCCCCATGTAATCCGATTGTCCTGGGTCACACGGTAGTAATGAAACATATTCGCGTCATTCGACAGGGCATGGCGTGTTTTGTGCCAACCGATAGCATCCAATTGCGCTTCATTGAGTGGCTCTGTTGCCAGCTGATAATCCCAGACCGGAATAACGGCTCTGCGAACCTGGCGCATTTTGTTGTAAAAACCATTGGTTGCCATCAAAACCTTGTCACTTTCGATGATGCCGCCCTCGCAGAAAGCCTTCATGCGATTCTTGCCCAGTGGTTTCACTGTATCCAGGGCCGTATTTTCAAAAATGCGCACACCAAGCTCGAGTATGACTCGTTTCAAGCCCCAGCACAGGCGCCCAGGATCGACTGTGCCATTCTCACC
>JAUVBI010000109.1 GCA_030591305.1 Pseudomonadota bacterium | reverse complement strand
GTTGATTTCTATGCATTTTCAGGGCATAAGAGTTATGGCCCCACCGGCGTTGGGGTGCTGTGGGGGCGGCGAGAGTTGCTGGATACACTGCCACCCTTTTTAACGGGCGGGGGCATGATAGAGCGCGTCACTGCACAGACCACCCGCTACCTGTCGGGTAATCGCCGCTTCGAGGCGGGCACTCCACCCATTGCGCAGGCCATCGGCCTTGGCGCTGCACTGGATTGGTTGATGGCATTGCCCTGGCAGGAGATACGCGACTATGAACAGAAGCTTTCAGGCCGTCTGCTAGCGGGCCTACTCGATATCCAGGGCCTGAGATTACTCGGGGAGCAGGCCGCCACACACCGTGCGCCTATCTTCTCTTTTGACATAGAGTCTTGCCACTCTCATGATGTGTGCCAGATACTCGATGACTACGGTGTGGCGCTGCGAGGCGGCCATCACTGTGCGCAGCCTTTAATGGATGCTTTAGGTTTGGTGGCGACCAGCCGTGCCAGCATTGCCGTGTTCAACAACGAAAGTGATATTGACGCGCTGTTAGTGGCGTTAAACAGGGTGCTGGAGGTACTGCGGTGAGTCGTGGGCTTTATGACAGCAAAATCAAGGCACTGGCTGCATCACAAATAGTACCTCAATCACTTCCTGGGCCCGATCTACAGATCTCTGTGGACAACCCGTTCTGTGGTGACCGAATAAATCTGCAGTTGAATATAGAGGCGGGGCGTGTAACGGCATTGGCACAGGATATTCGGGCCTGTATGCTGTGCCAGGCCTCAGCCAACGTGGTAGCGAAGTCTGCTATTGGCCTGTCGCGAGATGACATTGAGGTCGTCAGCATTGAGTTGACAGCGATGCTGAAGGGTAATGATAGTGATTGCTGGCCCCCCGTCGACTGGGAATCACTGGCTCTGTTTGAGCCAGTGTCTCGACATAAGAGCCGTCACGGCTGCGTTACACTACCATTTACGGCCCTGCTTAAGGCTTTGTCTGACGCGCCTTAACAGTATTAATGGCTGGTTCCCGCCGACAAATGGGTCTTGTTGTAGATATTATACTTCCCTACCGGGCGCTTCATGGGTATTCGCTTTACTTCTTCGAAGGTCTCGGCATCGTAGACAATAATAGCCCCATCGTCTTCCATAATACTCATCAGCGTATAGCGACCGTCTTTGGTGAATTCCAGGTGTGCTGCTGTTTTGCCCGGTTCTGGTTGCAGTGTTTTAACAATGTCTAAAGTTTGCTTATCGATAATATGGACTTTATCTTTATTGGGGCCAAAAAATACATCGCTCCATGCATAGTTTGTATTTTCATGGGAGCGCATAAAGAACCCCGGCCCTTCAGTTTTGATACGCTTGATGGTTTCCCAGCTTTGCATATCGATAACTGAAATTTCTGCACTGCGAAAGTTTGGTGTCGCCAGAACCTGTCTACCCTTATGATTCCAAATGATACCGGAACCCAAATGAGGCATTCCTGGAAGGTCGAGCTCTGCTATTTTTCGTTTGAGGTCTAAATCTATAACAAGCCCGTTTTTAATGTCCCCTTTGGTACCTGAGCCCAGAGGGCGGGTGGCGCCGATTACTTTTGTATAGTCGGTCGAAAAGAAAAAGTCGTCAAGAACAACGCCAGTATTGATATGAATAGGAGTAAAAAAGTCTTTAGTGCTGTTCTTTGAGTCCTGCTGACTAGATTGGTTTAATGCGTTTTTGATAGCGGCCCCATAGGGCACCTCCCACAGTTCAGGCACATCTTTCAGAGCGACGACGAAGCTCTTTCGCTGACGCGCGTGGTAGACAGCACTGAGCCTGGAGCTTTTTCCCTCGAGTGAAGCCACTGGAATAGTTTTAATCAGGGATAAGTCTTTGCCATCGAGAATGACCAGTGTCCGGGGCCAGTAATTCGCTACGGCAACATATTCACCATTGTCTGAAACGGCCACATTGCGTGTGTTGATTCCCGTGCGAATTTCAGCAACGTATTGCATATTATAGATATCGTATTTGCTGACCCAGCCATCGCGGGATGCAAAGTATACAAAGCGACCATCCTGGGTAAACTTTGGCCCCCCATGCAGGGCAAAATGAGATTTAAACCGGGTAATAGGTTCAAATTTATCACCGTCGAGCAAGGTTACATGGTGGTCACCGGTTTCCACCACAAGAAAAAGGTTCCAGGGGTCGGCATCAAATTTTGGAGAGTTGCTGTCGAGGCTTCTGTCACCCAAATCTTTGCGCGATGCCATGATGTCAGCGTCAGTCAGGCTGGGCATTACCTCTGGTGCCTGATAGATAAACTCGATAATGCTGGCGATCTCTTGCGCGTTAAGAGCCTCTTTAAAGGCGGGCATACGTGTTGCAACCCGACCATTAAGAATGACATCGCCGGCCAGCTTTTTATCCAGACGTGCCAGGCTATCTGGCAGTAGGGCGGGGCCCATAGCGCCTATCCGGGATTCGGCATGACAGCTTGCACAGTTCTTTTTATAAAGAACTTCGCTGGCGCTTGTGGATATTGAATTAATGGCGAGTAGGGCGATAATAGCCCCGCTCAGATAGTAACGGTTGATCATAATAGTTTAGCCAATATTAAAATTTCAGGTTGGTTCTTGCAGCTTATTTTACAGTAACATTGCAGTGCTATAAAGCGGGCAGGCTTTACTCAGGTATGCTGGGGGCAAGTAACACGCCAGCATAAAGTACAAAATAGATTAAATAAGGCATTACCCACAGCAATGCTGAGAGCAATAGCAGTTCCTGTCCCAGAGAGGCAATAGGGATGGCTATGCGCAACAGTGCTGCTACAGCCAGGATAATAAAGGCCGCCACCATAGGGACTGGAAGTTGAAGTTTTCTCCCCGTGTGGCGCAAGGTAACACGGGTCATCAGGCCCAAAGACATCAAGCCAAAACCACCCACCGTAAATGCGTGTACCCAGCTCTCTGTGCCCACGCCCAGGCCAAAATTCTCCAGTGCTAATAAGCCTAAAGATATGCAGAGCCAGGCGTAACCCAGGTGTAATACCCAGACGATAGGTGATGAAAGAATACTAAGACTGTGCCAGCGATACAGGCGCACTGTGTGTAGAAAAAAACTGCTTAAAGCGAGAGAGCCACCTATGAGGGGCGTGGCATGGCTGATATCTGCCGCGACCAGGCTGATGATGGATAATGCCGACAGCCATTCGAGACTGTGTATGTGCCCTATTTCTGTCGGCTTGCCCTGCTCCTCAAGCTCATTCTCAGTAAAAATAGGACCCAATATGCCAAGCGTTACTGAGCAGTGGAAAATAATGGCATACAGCCCGATGCGCAGCCCCTGTTGCAATAGCAGGGGTTCCTGCAGCAATTCTCCCAGGTAGTAGCACAGGTTCCCGACAAAGAAGCCGCCGGCAATAACAAGCAGCCCAAGGGAAATGCGATGGTGGATACTGCGCAGGCCTGGCAGTACCACCCATATAAATACAAAGAGAAAGCTGAGGTCCATAATGGCAACCAATACCAGTGGCAGCATGCCCGACATTGCAACGCCTAACCTGCCTAGCAGCCAGCATGAGACCAGCACCACCAGAGCGGGCTTCTGTATTTCATTACTTCCTGCCCAACTCGGAAGGGCTGTTAGTATGAATCCGAAGATAATAGCGGTGGAGAAGCCAAATACAATCTCATGCTGATGCCACAGGGAGGGGAGTTGATACGATTGAGTGTCCATCCATGGCAGTACACCGGTGTAGTGAGGCACCCAGCTCAATATGAGTAATGGCCCATATATTGAACCCAGCAAAAAAAAAGGCCGGAAGGGGCTGAGCCATACAGAACTGCTCACTTGTGCCGGTGAGATGCTGCGACAGTAGAGGCGTGGTCATAGAGGCCGGAGGTGATATTCAGGACCTTGCTGGCGGTCAAAATATCTACATCCAGATCCTTGATGGACTCCGTCAGAGATATCAATAGCTCGCGCCGAAACTGGGCAAACAAGTCGCTAGCCCGTGCACCTTCATCAGTGACCTCATAGGCTGCTGTGCGCTTGCTATCGCTGGTACCGGCTCTCGTGATCAGCCCAGCCTTGGTTAGTTTGCGTAAAGAGTATTGCAGGTTGGAAATATCATCCCGGTTCATGAGTCGGGCAACTTCCGAGATACTTTTCGGCCTGTCGTGCATGCGGATTAAGTGCAGTACCGCGTTGTCGACTCCAGAAAGACCACTATCAACACAACAGGCAAGGCAGTCTTTCTGCCAGCGGTCGAAGGCGGCGCTGATGCGAAGGATTGAAAACTCCAGTTCGGCAAGATTCAGTTCCTGCTCGCTCTGGGCTAGATGCCAATGTTTATCAAAAATGGGCTCACTCCTTATTTTTGCCGTCAATGCACAATTAAAAGGGCGGTATGCCACATTGTGACGTCCAATATCAGGTGTGTAATTTTAGCATTAAAATAAAGTTTAAAGTAACTAATTAAATGCCGTGAGACGACTGGCAAGTCGTATTCGGCCGCGGTTATAATTCACCCCATGACAAAACCAAAGGGAGCCCATTAGAGATGCCCCGTAAATCCCTGGACTATTCCATTGAGGACTGGTTGCCCTATCGCCTGTGGCGTCTCTCGCGGACAGTGGGTGATACGCTCGAAGCTTACTACTCTGAAGCCTTTGGTCTGGACGGTTCAGATTGGCGCACTCTTGCTGTGCTGGCCAATTATGCACCTATTTCTGCCAAGGCACTGGCAGAAACACTCGATATACACCAGGTACAAATGACCCGTGCCCTGACAAAGTTACACGATCTTGGTTTACTGAGCCGTAGGACTGACAAACATGACAAGCGTAAAATTGTCCTGCAGTTAAACCGCAAGGGAAAGGCCATTTACGAGGAGATCGTACCCAGGGCCCAGGCCTTGGAGGATAAGAACTTTGCCAGCTTTAGCGCAGCGGAGCGCAAGCAGTTTCTTGCACTCCTGGGCCGCCTGGAGCGGCAGGTTTTCGACTAAGCTCAGGCGTCAACAGGTTTTAGCCGCGAGGTAAAGTGACGCAGTGACCCGGGTTCCCAGGTAACCTCCAGCCCTTTTATTTCACTGGCTTTTTTATAAATCTCCTCGAAACATTCAATCATGTAGTCGGCCTGGCTCTGGGTGTACACACGCCGGGGCATGGCCAGTCTGACAAGCTCCATGGGCGCGGCCACTTCACTGCCATCGGGCTGGCGACCAAACATGAATGAACCAATTTCAACGCCGCGAATACCGCCGGTAATATAGAGCTGTATTGCAAGGGCCTGGGCCGGGTATTGCAGGGCGGGGATGTGTGGCAGCATTTTTTTGGCGTCGATGAATACAGCATGTCCGCCACCGGGCTTCATTACAGGTATGCCAATGGCATCCAATTTTTCTGTTATGTAGGCGATGGAACGAATTCGGTAATGCAGATAGTCTTCGTCGACTATTTCTTTAAGCCCTGCGGCGATACATTCCAGGTCGCGACCTGACAAGCCGCCATAGGTTGGAAAGCCCTCGGTCATAATCAGGCGTGTTCTGGCCTGTTCTGCCCAGTTATCATCATTCAGGGCCAGCCATCCACCCATGTTGGCAAAGGCATCTTTTTTGGCGCTCATGGTCATACCATCGGCATAGGAATACATCTCACGGACGATATCCACTACCGATGTATCCGCATAAGCTTCTTCTCTGATTTTGATGAAGTAGGCGTTTTCTGCAAAGCGACAGCTATCAATAAAGAAGGGTTTGTCGTATTTGTCACACAGGGCCTTGGTAGCCCTGATGTTTGCCATGGAAACCGGTTGGCCACCCCCTGCGTTGTTGGTCACAGTTGTCATTACCAGGGGAATCTTATCGCCACTTTCGCGCAACAGGTCTTCGAGCTTGCCCAGATCCATATTGCCCTTGAATGGATGCTCCAGTGCGGGGTCTTTACCCTCTTCGATGACCAGGTCCAGCGCGGTAATGCCGGTGCTTTCGAAGTTGGCCCTGGTGGTATCAAAATGCGTATTGTTGGGGACAATTTTACCTTCCCCGCCAATAATAGAGGACAGAATGGCTTCTGCGGCTCGTCCCTGGTGGGGTGGGATAATATGCTTAAAGGGCCTTAACTCCCTTACCGCCTGCTCGAAATGGTAGTATGAGGGAGACCCGGCGTAGGACTCATCACCTTGCATTAACGCCGCCCACTGCTTTGTACTCATGGCGGATGTGCCGGAGTCGGTAAGCAGGTCGATAATCACATCTTCTGACTTTAAACTGAATACGTTGTAATCAGCCGCTTTTATAAGTTCTTTGCGTTGTTCTTCGGTTGTCATCTTGATGGGTTCAACCGTTTTTATTCTAAAGGGCTCTATGATTGTCTTCATTTTTTAAGTCTCAGATAATATAGTTTCAGTGAGTAATAGTTACAATATGTAACTATAATAGGTGAAGTGCCATAAAAAGTCTACCGATGAACTGCAGTACATCGGTAGGCTGTCGTGGCGGGCCTCGTATGGCTAGAGCGCGATTGAGAGCTTATTGGTTTCTGAAAATCTTGTAGCTGCCAATGGTCAGCAGCGGTAGAACAAATACAGCCAGAAAAACATAGGTTAAAAACCCGTAGCCATGCTTTATCAGGTCGATTAGCCCTACTTTTTCACCGACAAAAATGGCGAGAGTCATAATAACAAGAGCCACTACAGGGCGCAGATATGTGGGCAGTTTCTTGTTGTTCACAGAATAAACTCTGGCAATGCGTTCATTTACCGCATGCAGAAGTGCCGTCCCCGTTTCAATGAACGTGCCAAAAATGACAATATTAAAGGTAATTAGCAGAACAGGCATTTGCATTGCCGCCAGGATGTCATTTACCGGTACGGCTGAGCTCAGGATTCCCGGGTAGAAGCCAACCATGACGAGGTAGAATAATACCGCTGGAAGCATTGCCAGCAGCCCTCCTAATATCCCGGCAGTGAACGCCTCTTTTCTGGTTTCAATATGGCTGATGCAGAATAATATTGTCGGAACCACCGCGATATTATAGGTAGCATATTTGACGCCACCCACAAACCAATCCGAGCCACTCTCTCTGAGGCTGAAGTGACTGATTATATCCCCGCCAAATTTTTTAAAGCCCCATATTAGAAACATGGCATAGACTGCGTAGAGGACTATGGACCAGCCCGCCAGTACCCTCTCTATGGTTTTGCTGCCCTTGAAAGTAAGAAACCCGACCGCTGAAATCAGAAGTAGCGTCCCCCACAGGCTGGGGAGTCCCGAAACCTGGGCAAACATCGCCCCGGCGGCGGCACCGATCACGGAGAGAATAAGAACGAGGGCCAGGCCGAAGGCTATTTCAAACAGAATCCAACCCCGGCCCATAAGATTTTCACAGAAACTTTTATAGTCGTAGCTCTGCGTCATTCTGGAAAATTCAAAACTCAGGGCCAGGACGATGCTCCATATCACGGTGGCTACGGCCATGCCTAATAAGCCCTCAGCAGGTCCCTGGGACAGGAAAAATTCTACCAACTCCCTGCCCGTGGCATATCCACCGGCAATTACAACGGACTGGAAGATCAGGCCAGGAAGAATAATCGCTTTAAATAATCTGCTGTTGATCATGTTTTTAAGTCCTGTGCGTAGCCGAGAGCCTGGCGGGGGATACCAATGATTCCTCCAGCCCCAGGGTCGCCATGTCTTGCGGAACCCCTTCGCCTGCAATAAGTGATGCTGCCAGCCTGGCTGCGGCAGGAGCTGTTTGTATGCCGTAGCCCCCCTGGCCTGCGATCCAGAAGAAACCCTCTGCGTTTGAATCAAAACCGATCACCGGGCTCCGGTCTTCGACGAAACTCCGCAGTCCGGCCCAGGAGTGATTTACCTTGTCTACAGACAGGTTCATGGCCTGCTCTGCGTAGTGTACCGCATAGGCAATATCCAGCTCATCAGCTTGTACATCACAGGGTTCGCATAGGTCTTCATTGGCGGGGGAGACCAGTAGCTTGCCAGCTTCAGGTTTGAAATAAAACTCTTCATTGAACTCAACAAGCATTGGCCAGTCATCGGAAACCTGGCCCTGGGGGCCATCAACAAGAATTGCTGAGCGGCGTAGAGGTTGAATACCAATCTTTCCAACACCTGCTTTTTCTGCAATATCGTCTACCCAGGCCCCGGCAGCATTCACAAGGCAGGGGGCGGCATATTCCCGTTCACCATCGCTAACAATCCACAAATCATTTTTCCTGTCTATCTGGCTAACTTGAAACCCCGTCTCAAATATACTGCCCGATTGCCGAATAGACTTTAAATAACCTTCCTGCAGTGCGTTGACATCCAGGTCGTAGACATTCGGGTCATAGATAGCTGCATGGGTATAATTGTCCTTGAGGGGAGGGAATTTGGCTTGTATGAAATCATTATCAACCCACTTGGCGTCAGGATTTCTAGCTTTCATCTCTTCATAATATCGCCTTAACGCATCGATATTTTGTTGTTCTGCAGCATAGAGTACGCCGCGGTGATGATGCAGGGTATAGTCAGAAAAGCCCTCGGGTGGTTTTTTAAAGAAACCCCAGCTCGCGTGAATCAGTGCATATAGTGCTGTGTTTTCACTGCCGTAAGATTCGGCAAACAGTGCAGCCGAGCGACCTGTGGCGTGGTAGCCTGCGTGATCTTCCTTTTCGAGAATAGCTATTGAGGATTTTTTGGCGAGTTCAAAACCTGTAGATGTTCCGGCAATACCCCCACCAATAATTATAATGTCAACGTGCTTCATTAAGGCTTGGTCCTGTTATGTAATTCTATGGTCTGATGTTATATCTGGTTGGGACAGGCAGTCAAATATTGGCCTGACAAGATTGTGTAGATGTGCCATTAGTTGGGCCTGTATCGGTGATATCATCACCTCAGACTTTTATGAGAGCCCACATGTATTTAATGCGGCACTGCTGTATAAAATCAATAGATGCAGACGTCTTCAGGCCAGAGAAAAAACATGAAACACATTACCCGCACAGACTGCGAGGCCCTTGACCGGCAGGATCCATTGGCCAATTTTCGCGCAGAGTTTGCCATTCCTGAGGGAGTGATTTATCTCGATGGCAACTCGCTGGGTATAAAACCCAAAGCAGCTTTGGCCAGGGCTAGGGAAGTGGTGGAGCAGGAGTGGGGCACCGACCTGATTATGAGCTGGAACAAGGCCGGCTGGTGGGACTTACCCCTTACCCTGGGAGACAAGATTGCCCGCCTAATTGGCGCTGATGCCGGCGAGGTTGTGGTGACCGACTCCACTGGTATCAATCTGTACAAGGTGGTATCCACGGCTTTGGGGCTGGTCCCCGATCGCCGGGTTATCGTGATGGAGGGCAGCAACTTTCCCACTGATAACTACATGATTCAGGGGCTGGTTGAACAGTTGGGAGACGGCTACGAGATCAGGTTTGCCGAAGAGGATGGGCTGGAGGCTGCGATTGGCGACGATGTAGCCGTTGTGTGCCTCACCCACGTGCATTACAAGTCTGGTCGGGTACTGAATATGTCGGCGATCACAGCGCAGACCCAGGCAGCAGGTGCAATCTCTGTGTGGGACTTGTGCCATAGTGCGGGCGCCCTGGAAGTTGATCTCAACGCCTGTCGCGCCGACTTTGCCATTGGCTGCACCTATAAATACTTAAATGGTGGACCGGGTAGCCCGGCCTTTATCTTTGCGGCGAAACGGCATCAGGGAGCGGCCCGGCAACCCTTGACCGGTTGGTGGGGGCACGCCGACCCTTTCGCTTTCGAACGCGATTACCGCCCTGCAAGTAATATTCGCCAGATGTTGAGTGGCACCCAGCCCATTTTAAGCCTGGCGGTTGCCGAAGTGGGTATAGAC
>JAUVBI010000257.1 GCA_030591305.1 Pseudomonadota bacterium | reverse complement strand
GTATAGCACAGAGTGTGGGCGATACAGCAGGCTGGCAGCTTGGGCGCACCAGCATGAAAGCAAGAAACGAAGACAATCGCCCGGACATGTGGGAATTAACCACTATGCTGGAATTCGAAAAGCAGAAGGAGTTGGGCGGTGACATTGGCAAGATGGAAAGTTACGCCGTGCTAGACACCGACGATGGCCGTGTCTTTCGGTACATGAAAGCCATTCCAACGGGCGGCCTCTGCCTGGCGTGCCATGGTGAAAACGTCCAGCAGGAAGTGCTGGACAAAATTAATGAGCTATACCCGGCAGACCAGGCGTTGGGGTTTAAGCTGGGCGATATTCGAGGCGCATTTACCCTGAGTAAGCCACTTGATTAAACTGGGCGGGGCCAGGTAGTGTCGGTGTTCGTTTAGCGGGCATTTTAAACTGTCATTCTCCTTCTGTGCCCCTGTTAATTCTGAAGCCGCCTTCATGTAGTAGCCTGTGATGCTTTGAGCACAGTAAAATTGTATTAGCCAAACTGGTTTCACCACCGTCCGCCCAATGCATCACGTGATACCCATAAAGCGGGGCAGGCTCTGCGCGTCCAACCACTTTTCGTGGGTGCATTTCGTAAAACTTCTTCATCCACATGAACCATTACTTGGTAGTGGTCTGCGGTGGAGGAATTCTTGTCTTTACCACCAGCGAGATAATCTTTCGCCATTTGCACCAGGGCGTCAGCTTGTTTGGCCAAGTGGGAGTCTTCGGTTTCAGTATTAACCGCTTCCCCCTCGAAGGCGTCAGGATAGCAGCGTGTATTTTACCGGTATGATTGAGGGTCGCTTTCACCACCGGCTGTGTAAAAAAAATCCGAAGTAGGAGGTTGCGCCCTCGAAATCTCACAATGTACGCACACGAGAATCGCGTGATACCGCACCTAATCTCCGCACGATCGTAAAATACCTAATCGAGTTTTCACACAGCCTGACCACAAAGCGGGACTAGTTGTGGGTAGTGACTTTGACAGAAAATATGGGTTCATCTCCACTACGCTGACTTCATCCGGTGTACAAAAATTTCTCTGAATTTATAGGTTTTCTGTAGCCTCCAGTTAGGATAGAACAGCGCATCAGCCCCGGCCCAGTTTTGGGGGTGACAGTGGCTTTCTATAACCCACAGGCTGGCATCCAGATTTTTTGCTATGGGGTTATCGGCACTGATGTCGGAATCGCTCCAATTGACCCTCAGTATCTGCTCTCCTTGCTCAATCTGGCCGGACCGCGCGTACTCGTACTCTTTCCTACAGTTCCACCCAAAAACTTTCCAGCCGGGCGAATAGTCGTCAATGTAGTAGAAAAAGGGCGTTGATATATAACCCGCTCGGAACAGAAGTATGTCATTTGGCCTTTGCAGTTCCTTGAATAGCGAGGCGACGGATCGCCAGCTCTCATTCTCAGCCCTATTTTTGTCGTAGTAATCAAAAACGCCCACGGCTCCCGCGAGAAAAATCAGTAGCGTCACACCGTAGCCCACCCTTGTCGGGAGCGCGGCAACCCCAATACCCACCAAAACTGCTGAAAAAAGTGAACCCCATAAAATAGTACGTAACATATATACCGGGGTAGCGAGGAGTCCGTAGGCCCAGATAATGACAGATGAAGAAACCAACAAGCCAACCAGTAGCCCCATCACAGCATAACGACGTCGCAGACTATGAAGTCCGATCAAACTCAGAATTAGTATGGCGATATCAATATACGGCTGCCCTAGCAAACTGGAAGGCATACCGTGAACGCCACGCCAGACAGTAAATGCGAGTTTAGGATCATGCTGCTGAAGCCAGGAAAATGTCTCGCTCTCTATCACCTCCAAGCTTGCAAAAAGCCAGGGTAGCCATAACAGCAGTACACAGAAATTTATAGCGAACCAGCACCCCAGACAGGACCGCGAGAATGCAAACGGACGAACCCACCAAGCTAGAAAGAAAAACTGAACTCCAATCCAGTAAAAAACGGCGGTGTTATGGGTATATAAAGCCCCTATCAAACCCAAGCCATATAGACCCCCACCGCATTTAAGAAATTCAAGAAATGTGAATCCCGAAGAAGTATTTGTCCAACGTGAATATAAATTGGCCAAGCCCAAAAATGATACCGATACACATAAGCTCAGCAGTGCGTATGCCCTGGCCTCTTGACTGTACTCGATATTATGCAATGAGAGTGCCAGTAGCAGAGAGGCGGCAAATGCGGCTAAGGAACCACCAATCTTTCGCGTCGCAATGTAGATTATTGCGACAGTGAGTACACCAAATGCAAAACTTGGTAATCGCAGGAAAAACTCGCTATGCCCAAAATTTAGCACCCAGTGGATGACGGAATAATACAGGGGGGGAGTTGGATCATAAGCCGTGACCCAGAGAGTGGATAAAGGGACACTGGATATTTTAATTGTAGCTACTTCGTCAAGCCACAATGAAGCATACCCAAGTTTATATATTCTTGTCACAACTGCAATAACCAACACAATTGAAATATGGAATAGGTCTCTACGATCAATGCTACTCATTTACTGGCCGTCGGACACGAAAAATACAAAAGTATAGCCCCCATTGTTACTCAACAGCGTCGATACGCCACCGTTTCATCACGTAAACTACCGACTTTATGTCCAGCAAAGCATTAACAAAAATGTTGGCCTGAAGATGGTAGGCGAAAAGATGATTATCTGATCTGCTCGACCTCTAGCAGATACCATATCACAGTTCTAAAGACCCTTCCTGGGACAAAGCAGCTCCAGGCAGAGCTAGTCAACTATTGATCAAGACTCGCCCAATGGCCTGCCAGGTTCTCCGAGGTAAAAAGAAACCCTTCCATTGAAAAATTGGATTTGGTATTTTCACGAGTATCTCTTTTGAGTAAAAATCTATCGACAAAAACAACGTACGGCCTTCTTCAACTCATCCAACCCAGCAGATTCCGGAACCTGACCCGAAGCATTATTCGCGTAGGCCAAACCAGAGTATAAACGTGTAATCTTCTCTATGTCAGCAGCCCTCTCAGGCAACGCCTCCCCAGCCCTGGTAGAAAACTTCCCAGGCGGCTCCCCCACCCCCCGTACCAAACCCAGTTTCTCCAACTTGCCACAAAACAGCAAATACTGCTTATCCAATGGCGTAACGCGTTTGATATCACGTCTTGCAAGCAATGACAAACCAACTGGAATTAAAACCAGCGCCCAACTACCCAGTAAAATAAGGGCGAACTTACGGCCACTAATTTCGCCCAGCCAGTTTTGCAAAAACTCGAATTGTGTCTCGCTGTTGTAACCCACTATCCACTTCTGCCACTGCCAGGTCAGTGCGTCATAACGCAAGCGCATAGTGTTTATCCATATCACACTGCGGTAACGCAAAGGTGATAGCGGGGAATTTGACAGAAAGCTGCCTTCGGCTGCCATCGCCCTCTCCAAGCCCCACTCAATGCGGTCCGGGGCGACTGCTCCGGTAGGATCAACGCGCACCCAGCCCTCCCCTTCTAACCACACTTCTGCCCAGGCATGGGCATCAAACTGGTGGACTATCACCGTTTTGTTGACCGGATTCACTTCTCCGCCCTGATAGCCGGCAACGACCCGGGCTGGAACACCCGCTGCGCGCATCATAACAACGAAGGCATAGGCGTAGTGCTCGCAAAATCCCCGGCGTGTCTGGAACATAAACTGGTCCATTGCATTGTCACCCAGAATCGGCGGCTGCAGGGTGTAGATATATTCCTCCTGGTTAAATTTTTGTAAAACCGCATCGACAAAAGTGCGATCATCGTCACTTTCAAGGCGCAGTTGCTCAGCAAATGCCAGGGTTTGTGGATTGTCATTGTTCGGTAAGGTGAGCTCTATTTTTCGTCGCCAGTCATTCAGTTCAGGCTCAATGTTGACGTCGGGCCATGACCTGACTCGGTATTGATATTCATCTTCCAAGATAACCGGCGAGTACAAACGGTAATCAGCGCTGTCCATCACCTTTGCCTGGGTCGATTTTGCATAGCGAAGACTGTACAGCCAGTTTTGCTGGGTGGGCTCCATAATAATGGTGTAGTTAAGTTCTTCCCCACTGACCTCAGGCTCAACCTGCCGCCGCTGTTTTGCGGGTACTTCAAAGTAGTGCAAGCTGGTCCAGGCGCCCTCCTCCAACTTACTGAAAACCAGCCCCCGCCAATACATGTCGGCGGTAT
>JAUVBI010000180.1 GCA_030591305.1 Pseudomonadota bacterium | reverse complement strand
TTAGGCCCCGAAGGTACACTGGCTGTCTGGTCGGCTGGCCCGGACCCGCTGTTTGTCATCCGTCTGAAAAAAACGGGCTTTCACACATCGGTACGCTCGGTGCGGGCGCGGCCGGGGAAGGGCAGCCACCATACGATTTTCCTCGCGAAAAAAGGTTCGATGTTCTAGTCGGAGAATTGATAGCGCGAGAGTTACCCGTACACTGCCATCGAGATTGCTCGCCCAATACCATCCAGTCTGCAAGGGAGTAAGAAACAAGCTGTGCCAGGATTGGTGCCAAAACTGTTACTGCTGCTGCCCCTGATCACCCTCGGTGTACCGGCCTTCCTGCTGATCTCGGCCATCCAACAAGAGCCAGTTGTAGCGAGAGTGGGCGGTATGCAGCACGGGGACGTTGGCCGAATCAAGAGTTTGCTAAAACAGCATGACCCGCGCAATCTTCGCGACGGTGAGAGGCGGCGATTGCAGATTACCGGGCGCGATCTGAACCTGATGCTGAATTCAGTGCTTCCCTACCCGAACCGCCATGGCCTGCAGGTGGGTCTGACTGAGGCCTGGGCCGATCTCCAGTACAGTCTGCTCCTGCCGGCCAACCCGTTGGGGCAGTTCCTGAATATCTCTGCACAACTGCGGCAGGAGGGCACGCATGTGACCCTGCAGCAGCTGAATTTTGGTGACTTCGTAGTACCTGCCAAACTAATAAACCCGCTTATCGCTGGTGCCAACAGGTACCTGCGCGGGCGTTCGGCGGAATATCATGACTTGCTGGCTGCACTGAAGGAGGTGCGGATACAACCCGGGTCATTACAAATCGTCTATCAATGGCAATCAGGGCTGGCTGGGCGCATCCAGTCCATGGGGCGCGATCTATTGCTGCCGCCCGAGGACCGCCAGCGCATTATTGCCTATTACACTGAAATTGGCCGCCAGTCCCAAACCCTCAGCGGCGCTGCGATATCCCTGGACCGCCTGCTGCAGCCCCTGTTTGCACTTGCCCAACGGCGCAGCGGCGAGAGTAGCGACCCGGTGGCAGAAAACCGCGCCTTGTTACTGGCACTGGGAGTCGCAGTCAGTGGCAATTCGATCACACACCTGGTGGGCCAGACGGACGCCGCCTCAGTGTCACTGCCACGGCCCATGAATTTACTCCTGCGTGGCAGAAACGATCTGACCAAGCACTTCAGTATCTCGGCTGCTATCTCCGCCGCCGGCGGTAGTGGGCTGGCGGATAATATGGGCGTATTCAAGGAGATAGATGATTCCCGCGGTGGCTCCGGCTTCAGCTTCGCCGACCTGCTGGCAGACCGGGCAGGCGTATCCCTGGCCGAAGTCGCAATGAGCAACAAGGCCGCCGCACTACAGGAATATATGAGTAACCAGGTGCAGGAGGCGGGCTATATGCCTGGTTTCAACAAGCTGCCAGAAGGCCTGATGGAGCGGGAATTCAAGTCCCGCTACGAGGATCTCGACAGTGCCACCTACGCCCTGATAAACAGCGAAATCGAGCGCCGTATTGGCGGTTGCGCCATACACCTGCCGGGGCTCAAATAGCATGCCAACGGAGCACTGCAGGACGTTCAGCCAATAGCCGCAATAGCCTCCCCGAGTTCCAGCAGGCGCTTCGCCTCCTCCACGTGCAGGCCTTCCACCAGGCGGCCGTTGAGTACAACCACTCCTTTGCCCTCGGCCTCGGCCTGCCGCCAACATTCGATGATCGCACGGGCCTGGGACAACTCGGCTTCATCGGGCGAAAACGCCACATTGGTCGCTGCAAGCTGCTTCGGGTGGATCAGGCTCTTGCCATCAAAACCGAGTTCCTTGCCCTGTACGCAGGCAGCCTGCAAACCGGCATCGTCATTCAGATCCAGATGGACACCATCAATCACATCCAGACCATGGGCGCGGGCAGCGTAGACACTGAGGTTGAGAGCGGCCATAAATCCGAGCCGGTCAGGGGTGTGGCGGACCCGGGTATCCTTGGACAGATCTGAAGTCCCCATCACAATTCCTTTCAGACGTGGGTGGGCGCCGGTAACTTCCTTGATATTGAGGATACACAGGGGCGTTTCGATCATGAGCCAGAACTCAACACTCTCGGCGCCGCCTGCGGCCTCAAATGTCGTAATCGCTTCGAGCACATCCGCAGCAGTAGACACCTTGGGAACCAGTATCGCGTGGGGCGGGACGCTGGCGGCAGCTATCGCTCGCAAGTCATCCGCCCCCCAGGGGGTGGACAGTGCATTGATGCGCACCAACAGCTCGCGATGCCCGTAACCACCCTCGGCCAGGGCTGCAAGAATTTGCTCCCGCGCAAGTACTTTTGCATCAGGCGCCACCGCATCTTCCAGGTCGAGTATCAGGCCATCGGCAGGCAGCGACCTGGCCTTTTCCAGGGTGCGCGCATTAGAGCCGGGCATATAAAGTAGGGAACGGCGAGGCCTGATGGTCATGAATGCTCCTTGGTAGCGAAAGCTGGCAATTTCGGCAGCAGAATTTGAGGGGGCAGCATACAGACCCCCCCATAGTACAGGCAAGCCGCGTGTGGAGCGCCGCCTAACACCAAAATCGTTATTGGTTCAGCCGCTCTAAAGGGCTGACAACATTATGTAATTGCTGCTGCAAAACATGGGTGTAAATCTCAGTCGTTTTTACATCTTTATGACCCAATAATTTTTGTACTACGCGAATATTCGTGCCTGCTTCTAAAAGATGGGTAGCAAAGGAGTGCCGCAAAGTATGTGGAGTGGCCGGCTTGGCAATATTCGCCTTATTTTTTGCGGCACGAATAGCTTTTTGGAAATTTGATTCATTCACATGATGGCGTCGAATAGTGTCACTGCGTGGGTCTTTCGATAACTTCTGTGCCGGAAAAGCATATTGCCAGTCCCAGGAGGCAGGTGCCTTGGGGTATTTCCTCGCCAATGCATGAGGTAAGTAGACATTGGCATGGCCATCTAATACATCCTGGTCATAAAACTGCCTGACCTTGACTAAATGCGTTTTTAAATCACCGGTGATAGATTCTCCAAGTAGAGTGGTTCTGTCGTTACCTCCCTTATCATCACGCACCACAATATAGCCATTAGCAAAATCAATATCCTTCACACGAAGTCTGACCAACTCCATCAATCGCAGCCCGCCCCCGTACATTAAACGGGCCATCAGCAGGTTAGTGCCTGACATTTGTGACAACAACAAGGACATCTCATCCATAGAGAGAACAACCGGTAAGCGCACAGATTTTTTTGACCGTAAAGGTGCCAAATCGTCGACAACAGGCAAGTCCAACACTTTTTTATACAAAAAAACGATAGCGTTTAACGCCTGAGATTGTGTGGCAGCCGCAACATTTTTGTTGATGGCTAAATGACTTAAAAAGTGTTCAATTTCAGCTTTGCCCATCTCGGACGGGTGGCGCTTGTCGTTGAATAAAATAAACTGCTTAATCCAGCGGACATAAGACTCTTCAGAGCGTTTGCTGTAATGGTAGTAACGCATGACTTCTGCCACCTGGGCGAGAAGTTTCCTGGACTGAGGGCGGAAAAGTGGCTGCTGTGGTTCGTTTGGGGGAAAGCGCATAACTATAAACCACCCATGTTTGCATGTTAATATCATAATACATGGAATTGCATTCCGCCTATATCTATATAATACGTGGAAAATGGGTTCCGCTTATTAACACTGTTATGTGTAAATGATCATGGATGAAGTGTTAGATAAATTAACTGAATATGTAACTGTTATGTCAGAGGCACTAGCCAATGATGGCAATGTTAATGATCGGCCGATTCTTACAAAGCATTTAGCCGCAGCAGCACAAATGTATTCTCTTTTGCACAAGAACCAAAATGTTTCAGCAATTCATGATTTAGTAAAAACTGAGATTCGTGGGCATGGCTGGTCGTTTATAGCTGGGCCAGCAGGTAAGCTAATTGCTCAAAAATGGGTAGCATTCACCTACGCTGTGGGTATTTCGCAGTGAAACACATAACAAGAAAATCAAGCCGTTCGCTATGCTCACTGGGACGCGCAAAAAGCCGCGCGCCCCTTATTTAGGCGTTAGGCTAATTTAGTAGTCATAATAAACATTATAGGATAATTATGGATTGGCTAATAAATAATAAAGAATGGTTTTTTAGTGGAACTGGCATAGCTGTTATAGGAGCGCTGGTAGGTTTATGGAAATATTTCAGTAGTAATTCTCAGGCTATTACTCCAGTTGGCCAAAATAACGAAAATACGAGTAATATTGAAATAAATATATCTAACCCTGTTTCTTCTAGCTCAGACCTAAAGGAGAAAGAAGCCCCTAAAAAAAAGAAAATGAGTTTAGATGACTATAAAAATAGTACGAAGATACTTTTTATAGATGATGACGCAAGATTTAAAGTGATAAAAATTCTTAGTCGTAGTGGGTGGGTACGGTGTTTGTCAACAAAGTTGTCGCGTCCATTGATCATGCGGCTTTAGATTCCTGCTCTTTTTCCGCCTGATGTTCTTTGGGTGGATTTAGCCAGACTTCTTCCACCAGATTCCAGTTTCTTGTCTCGCCAGACCAGCGTTGTGGGTTTTCCTGGCGGGCCCTTTCATAGACTACTTTTCGCTGCTCAAGCAGATCACTGTCTTCACCGCGATGGCGCTGGTTTGGCGTCACATAGCGAATAGCGCTGTGACGATGCTCATCGTTGTACCACTGTACAAAGTGATGAACCCACTGGCGGGCAGCCTCGATACTCTCGAACGGCTTGCTCGGATAAGCGGGCGTATATTTGAGTGTGCGGAACATACTCTCTGAATACGGGTTGTCGTCGCTCACCGAGGGCCGACTGAAGGACGGCACAATACCGAGCTTCTGTAGCGTAGCCAGCATGGTTGCGCCTTTCATTGGGCCACCATTATCAGCATGCAACACCAACCCATCCCAGTGAATGCCTTCCATCAGGCAGGCCTTGCGGATCATAAGACTGGCGTGCTCTGCCGACTCATTCTCGTGGACTTCCCAGCCGACAATCTTACGGGTGAATATGTCCAACACCAGGTACAAGCGATAGAAAGAACCTCGAATACTGGACGCTAAATAAGTGATGTCCCAACTCCACAGCTGGTTTGGTCCTGTAGCCTTGAAGCCCTCAGGCTTGGGCACGGTGCGCGGGGGATTGCTGCGTCCCCGCCGGTGCACCTGGCTGGCATCTCGTAACACCCGGTAGAAGCTCGACTCTGAGGCAATATACTCACCTGTATCCGCCAGGCGTGGCACAATCTGGGACGGCGGTAAGCTTTTATACTCAGCCTGGTTACACAGTGTGAGAATCACCTCTCGCTCTTCATCACTGAGCTTGTTGGCTGGTGTACGGTTCGCTGCCGAGACTTTGCGCTGATCTGCTAGGTCGGCTGATTCCCGCAAGGTCTTTTTCCAACGCTGTAATGTCCGCACATTGATCTCCAGCACCACACACGCCCTGGCGCACCTGGCCCCGGCGGTGACGGCCTCATCAATCAGGCCAATAGCGATTTTACGATCCCTGGGCACAATTAATCGTCCTCTTCGTCCCCCCAGATTTCCTGGGCTTTTTTTTGGAGAACCAACAAGGCTGCTGTTTCGGCCAGGGCTCTATCTTTTCGTCTGAGCTCTTTTGCCAGCTTGCGGGTCTTCTTTCGTTCCTGCTGGAGCTCTCGACGTTCAGCGGTTGACAGTGGGCGTTGTGTCTCGGCTCCGGCGGCAGCGGCTTCTCGCCAGCGGGCAATTTGCTCGGCATAGAGTCCCTTTTGGCGGCAGTATTCTGCCAGTTGCTCTTCATTTAGAGCCGCAGTCTCAATAACCACAGCCAATTTATTTTCCCCGCTCCAGTTTTCGGGGTTGGATGGATCAGCAGGCACAGACTTTCCCTCATGACGAAATTGATTTCGCCAATTATATAGGGTTACGTCCGAAACGCCCGTATCGCGACTGACCTGGGCAACTGACATTGCATTGGGTGGCATCATCTTGCGTACTGTCTGCTCTTTGAATTCTTCATTGTACTTTGGCATTTCTCTTTCACTTGCCGCCCCCTGTCATATTGCTTGGTGAAAAAATGAAGCGACAACTATCCTGACACAGGGGGCTGGCAGACAAGCTGTATAAAGTGCTCGATGACAATATTCCAGAAATATCGCGTGAGATCAAGGATATGATCGAGAGCGGGTAGAGCTCATATCGCTTCTAATGGGGTCGAGCTTCGAGGCAGGCACCGAAGATGGGGCTATTTTCCATCATCCACAATTCGCGATTCTTCCAGCCTAGTTAGAATCCATTTAGTATATTCGTCACCTGAAGATGAGTTGGTTTCTATAACTTTTTTTAGGGTCACCTTGTAGTGGCCATTAATTTCAGAGTGCTGTACGTCTCCGAGGGCTTCCTCAGAAATTTTCCCACTAAAAATTTCATTATCTACAGTATGTTTTACACGAAATCGTTTGGTTTCTACATCTAGTCCAAGC
>JAUVBI010000234.1 GCA_030591305.1 Pseudomonadota bacterium | reverse complement strand
TGACAAGTTAATGGGCCGAGGCCAGGCAAATGAATACCTTGTTGAGCTGGTGGGAGCCAGTAATGAGGACGGCCTGTATGAGGCAGTTCACTTCCAACATTATTTGTCACGCAAACGGCCTCTGCTCACGACACCTGTGGACGGCGACAGGATTGCGGTGATTACCGCCCAGGGAAATATGTTCAATGGGGAGCAGCCCCCGGGTTCCATAGGCGGAGACTCCCTGGCCAGACTCATTCGAACCACAGCGGAAGAGGAAGGTGTGGCGGCGATTGTGCTGCGTATCAACAGTGGTGGCGGTAGTGTTTTTGCCTCAGAAATTATTCGCCAGGAAATACTCAGTGCTCAAAAGAAGGGTTTACCGTTCGTTGTATCCATGGGTTCTATAGCAGCGTCCGGTGCATACTACATATCAGCTGAGGTTGAGCAGATCTGGGCCACACCTGCCACCATCACCGGTAGTATAGGCGTGATTGCCGCATTCCCAACCCTGGAAAAATTATTTGATAGATTCGGCGTTCACACCGACGGTGTGGGTACAACGAAGCTGGCGGGTTCGCTGCGACTGGACAGGCCGCTGAATCCCCAGATTTCATCGGCTATAACCAGCTCAGTTGAAAACAGCTATCGAGGTTTTGTCGGCCTGGTTGCCGAGGGTCGTGGCATGACGCCAGAGGCGGTTGATCTTGTGGCGCAGGGAAGAGTGTGGAGCGCAACGGATGCACTGGATCGGGGCCTGGTCGATAACCTGGGCTTCCTGGATGATGCGATAAAGGCGGCTGCAGAATTGGCGAACCTGGATGAGTACGAGGTTGACTATGTTGGCCTGCCCCTGTCTCCGCGGGAGATCCTGATGCAGCACCTGGCCGACCGGGTTGGCAGTTTACGCTTGTGGACAGGGTCTACAGCAGCCAGCGCACTGTCTGTATTTATTGCGCCGGTGGTGGATGCTGCGGATGAAATAAGTTTGCTCAACGATCCCGCAAATTTGTATATGCGTTGCCTGGCCTGCAGGGCAGTTAACTAGAGTAAGTGGCGTAACAGGCAGTGGCTTTGCCCTCTCCGGCGGTCAACAAACACTACGCTGTAACCAGATTGCGCTGTCGCCAGCGCTCCAGGTCGCCCAATATCATAGTCAGGCATGGCACCAGCAGCAGCGTAATGACCGTGGCGAAGACAATACCAAAGGCGAGTGATATTGCCATTGGCACGATTGACTGGGCCTGGGCGCTGTCTTCCATCAGCATGGGCACCAGACCAAAAAAGGTGGTGAGAGAGGTCAGCATAATTGCCCGGAAGCGGCGGCCGCCCGCCTCCAGGATTGCATCGTATAATGTTGTCCCCGATGCCACAGCCTTGTTGGTGTAATCAACCAGGATCAGGCTGTCGTTGACCACCACACCGCTGAGGGCAATAACACCCATCACCGACATCATGCTCATGGAATAGCCTGTGAGCCAGTGACCCACAATTGCCCCGATTATACCGAAGGGGATAACGCCCATAATAATCAAGGGCTGTAGATAGGACTTAGTGGGGATTGCCAGCAGGGCATAAATTCCGAACAGGGCGAGGGTAAAGCCCACAAGCATGCTTCGGGCCAGCTTCTCTTCTTCGTCTGAAACACCGGAGATGGCATAACTGAGCCCCGGGTATTTTTTCAGTAGGGCAGGCAGGACTGTCTCCTCCAATTCAGAGACGACCTTCCCTGGCTCTACAATTTTTTTATCCGCTTTGGCTGTAATCTCTGCGGCGCGCTGAAAGCCAATATGTGTCGCCTTTAATAAACCCTGGTGGGTCTCCATCCGCGCGACGTTCTCGAAGGGGACGGCGTCACCAGCCGGTGTGCGGATGAACATGCTGTTGAGGCTATTGGTTGTTTCCCTATCTGCCTTGGGATAGCGCACCAGGACTTTGACTTCATCAATGCCGCGTTGCACTCGCTGGGCTTCCGCACCGTAAAAGGCATGCCGGACCTGTCGGCCCAACTCATAGCGAGTGAGCCCGAGGGCTTCTGCTTCGGGCAGGATATCCAGGTGAAATTCATCAGCGGTATCACTGGCGCCATTGCGGAAGTCATACAGGCCTGCGTAGTGGCGCAGGGCTTCCTCCAGGTCCTGGGAAGCGGCGCGCAGTGTTTCAAAATCTTTGTGCTTCAGGTCGAATGCAATAGACGGGCCGAAGCTCGGCCCGTCTTCTGAGGTGATAGATAAGACATTCACGCCGTGCACCTCTCCCACCCGCTCGCGCCATTGTATTTCGATCTCGCGGGTTGAAATGTGTCGTTTGTCTTCCTTGGTCAGCTCTACAAGTATACCGCCGGAAACTCTGCTGGTGCCGTAGGCAAAGGTGTGGGCGATAAGCTTTTCACCATTGCCGCTTGCCTGCTGGTACGTTCTTTCCACTTCGTGCAACTGGGCGATGATATTGGAGATAACCGCGAATGTGCGTTGTTCCGGTGTGCCGGGCAACATGCGCACCTCCACTTGCAGGAATTCCCCGGGCGTGTCAGGTGCAATTACGGTGCGCACAACACCCCCGGCGAGCAAACCGCCGGAAAGCAGAAGCAGGGAGAGGAAGAAGGCCAGGGTGGCATAGCGGTTGGCTATGCAGTATTGCATCAGGGGAGTATAGCGGTGTTGGATAAAATGTTTGAGCCGCAGATTGATGTATTCCTGAACCCGGTCAACACGCAGTAGAAAGCGATTGCGGGTAGGTTTGCTGTGCGCCAGGTGGGCGGGAAGAATCCACTTTGACTCGATCAGGGAAAAGCACAGGCACAGTATTACAACCCAGCCGCAGGCCTCGGGAAAAGCACCGAAAATACCGTCGATGAAAAGTGTCGGGGTGAAGGCGACTATGGTGGTCAGCACCCCGAAGGTGGCGGGGGTGGACACTCGATACACACCATTTACAACGCTTTCAACGCTGTGTCCGAACTGTTCCTGTTCGCTGTAGGCACTCTCACCCATGATGATGGCATCGTCTACCACGATACCCAGTACGAGGATAAAGCCGAAGATACTGATCAAATTGAGACTGGCGTCTATATAGGGGGTATTGATCATGGCCATCGCGCCCAGGAAGCAGACCGGTATTCCCAGCATCACCCAGAAGGCCAGCTTAATTTCCAGAAACAGGGCCAGGATAATAAAAACCAGTAGAGCGCCTATTGCCAGATTTTTTACCATCATTCCCAGTCGGCCATTGAGATAGTAGGTGGTGTCCGCCCAGATAGTTAATTCCACGCCGGGGGGTAACTGGGCATTTTTTTCTTTAACGTAGGCTTTGGCTGTTTCTGCCGTATCGACAATGTCCTGTTTGCCTATGGCAAACAAATCGATACCTAAGGAGTATTTACCATCGAATAGGGAAAACCCCTTGCCATCGACGAAGCCATCGTTGACGTTGGCGATATCACCCAGCAGTAAACGGGTTCCGTCGGGCCAGGTTTTGAGCACAATGGATTCGAAATCCCGTTGTACATAGGCTTGGCCTATGGTTCGCAACATAATATCGCCGTTCTTGGTCTGTACAGATCCAGCGGGTAGATCAATGGAGGAGGCCGCAATGGTTTGCGCTACTTCACCGAGGGTCAGATGATATTCACGCAGCTGCTGCTCAGAGATTTCTATGGCAATTTCATAGTCTCGTGCGCCGACAACGTCAGCTGCGGACACGGTGGGGTAGGTGAGTAGCTCGCGCCGCACCTCATCCGCCATGGCTTTCATGCTTCGTTCATCAAGGTCGCCGGATATCTGCACCGTCAGGGCGGGAAGCTGCAGCTCAGGCTGTCGAATAATGGGCTTCTCAGTTCCCTCTGGAAATTGCTGAATCGCGTCTATGCGAATCTTGATGTCATTCAGCAGCTTGTTTAACTCAATGCCATCCTGTGGCTCTATGACGACTCGAGCATAGGATTCGTAGGCATCTGACTCAACCCGCTTGATGCCATCGACATCGTTAATAGCCTCCTCTATTTTGAGGACAATTCCTTTTTCAACTTCTTCCGGGGCCGCGCCGGGGTAGGCCATTGTGATAAAGATATAGCGTAGATCGATGGCGGGAAGCAGGGCGCGTTGAATGGAGAAGGCTGAGGACAATCCAACCGTCATAATGACCAGCATAAGCAGATTGGCTGCCACAGGGTTGTGGGCGAACCACGATATAATACCCTCGCGGCGACGTCTGTTCACCGTGCTTGCTCCATCCCGTTCGCCGCCTTGGCCGTACCTGTAGCTTGTGAGATGATTTTAACCGTGGCACCGGAGAATGTGGCATCCAGGGAAGTGAGCGAGACAAGGTCACCGTCATCCAACCCGGCGGACACGTAGATGTTGTCTCCACCGGTGCGCAAAACAGTTACTTTGCGGTTCTGTAATTTCATGTCTTTGTCGATAACCCAGAGCAGGTTGCCCGGTCTCAGAATATGCCGGGGCAGGGTGATGAGGTTTTCAATTTTCCTGCCGCTGATGCTGGCATTCACAAAGGTGCCTATGCGCAATGGCAGTGTGTGCGTAACGGAATTCTGCAGTGCATAGGGATCTTCGATACGAACCACGGTAAACAATACGCGGGAGCGCTCATCGAACACGCCCTCAGTACGATGGAGGTGCGCAGGCCAGTGGTTGATGTCACCAGATACGTCAGTGTAGAGATCAACGGTGGGTTCGCTGCCCGAGTACCCGCCCACACCGGGCAGGTCAAGGTAGGTCAGTTTACTCTGTG
>JAUVBI010000059.1 GCA_030591305.1 Pseudomonadota bacterium | reverse complement strand
CTGGCGGCCGGCCTGCTATTGAGCAGTATTAATCTGCTGCACCGACTGACTCCGCCAGCAGCGTCTCAACTTCCTGCGACACCGCCGCCACATCCTTCAGATTAAAGCCCATGCCGGAATAGCGGATTCGCCCATGCCGATCTAGCAGGTAGTGGGTGGGAAATCCCGGCACTTTATACTGCTTACTCAGGACGCGCCCCTCATCCCGCACCAGGGGAAAGGGCACGTTCTGTTCCGCAGCAAACTCAAGAGCGGCCTCCAGGTCATCATCCACATTGATGGCGATGACGCGGAAGCCATCCTCATAATGGCGCTCCCATAACTGGGATAGATAGGGCATCTCCTGCCGACAAGGCACACACCAGGAAGCCCAGAAGGTGAGATAAACCACCTCTCCCCGGTAGTCACTCAGCGACACAGTCCCCTTTCCATCCAGTGTAGGCAAACTAAAATCCAGTGCTTTCCTGGCCTCAAAGCGCTGCTCGCCATTGCACCCGGCCAACAAAAAAGTACAGAGCAACAACAAAACCGGGGACAGAGCACAGTTTTTCCTGCTTCTACCCAATCGGAATAAACTGTGCTCTGTCCCCGGTTTTTTGTCATTAATCATTGTCTTGTTGCTCCGCTTGCTGCACCATCTCCCGAACTGAATGAGCGGGAGGTTTATCATGGAAATAGTTCTCTTTACGGGTGTCGGTATAGTACTTTATTCGGTAACAGGCCAGCTGCTTAGCATGCTGGAAAGAATGCACGGCGAGCCCCTGCCGCAACGCAATATCATATTCTTTGTCATTATCATGGTGCTTGCACTACCCACCTTCAGTATTATGGACGGCCTGACCGGGACGGACGAGAGCGCGCAAAACGACTATCAGAAACAGCAGGCCACCAATGGAGGAGACCAGCCCGCCAAAACCCATTAGGCCCATCCCCAGTACTCGTTCGATTGAGTCCAGCGCCTGCTCGGCACCCGCCACCTTACGCTGCACGCCATAGCCGCCCGACCAGACCAAACCACCCACATGCATCAGCTGGCCCGCACTGTAGATAATCGGCTGCCAGATGGCCATCTTCATGCTTCGCAGGGGATAACCCAGCTGCGGCAGCAATAGATAACACACGCCCATCAAGGCCAGGGTCACACCCACGATAGAGCCGTGATAGTGGGCCGGAATGGTGACATTACTGCCGGAAATCAGGAAGCCAATCATACCGCCTATACCAAACAAAAACAGTGAACACTGCAGGGCGGAGCGCGCCAATGCTTCTTTTTCGGTAGTGCCGCCGTAACGCAATAAGCCCATGATAACCGCCAGAGCCAGAGGCAGTGTCGCCAGACTCCCACCCCAGCGCATCAACCAGGTAAACAGTTCAACATGCTCCAGAGAGGTAATGGGAAAGGCCAGGTAGATGAGGGGTGAAATAAACACACAGGCCAGCCCCACAAACAGAATAACCAGCACCACCCGCGGTGTAATGGGTAGTTGCAGCCCGGCGGCCCTCGACAGCCACAGCCAACACACCAGCATCAGCAACGTGTAGGTAAACTGTAAAACATGCCCGCCGCCCCAGAACAACAGCTCAAAAAATGACTGGCCCATGAGATAGTCGGGCATCTGGATATAAGACCAAACAAAGCAGATCAGGGCCACAGCAGCGGACACGGCGGCGGCATTCAGACCAAAACGCAAAGCACCACTGCCACTCATCATGGGGCCCACCGGCGCCATAAACACCATGCTGTTTACCACTAACAAGGTGAAGCCCAGGGCAAAAGTAAACAGGCCAGCGAAGAACAGCGGGTGCTGCAGTACCGGCACATAGTTACTCATCAGAGGCTGGGCATCGCGCACAAAGGGCGAGACAATAATTATGATTGAGCCCAGACAGGCCAGCGCCAATGCGGTCCAGGCCAGCCAGGCATTTCCCGGGCGCTGATTCAGGCTCCATAGGATTCCGCCAAACGACAAACTCCACACCAGCACCGACAGGTCTACATGCACCACCAGGGCCGAGTGAAAAAAATCAATCCAGGGAATAAACTCCGATACATAGGGCGTGCGGGACAATACCAGTAGCAGGGAGAAAACGCCGGCACCCAGCAGCGCCAGTACACAGAGCCACAGCCAGCCTAAAGCCAATAGGCGCCGGGAATCTTGCGGCACCTCCAAAGTGTAGTCTTGTTCCGGGCTCACTGTATTCGGAATCCTTGTTTGAAGTTGGCTACCATCACCTGGGCCGGCTGCAGAGTAATATCCTGTTCAAACTGCCAGTTAAAGCCATTCACTTTAACATTGTCGTTCATCCGTATTTGAAAATGATGAGGACCAGCCGGCACCTCAAACCGCTGGTACATGCTCGATATACCATCGTTGTGCAGGCCCGATGGCGGTATCTCGGCACGGTACAATATTTCCCCATCGAGGATTAACTCCAATTGCAGCGGTGAGCGCTCCCGGGGGCAGATTTCAACAGCCTGGGTCATGCTGGAGGGCCGCATGCCGTGGCTCTCTCCAGTAATGGACGTGCACTCGCCGATGATTTCACCCGGGTGACGTACTGCTACCTTGAGCACAGCCATATGGTCTTCCATATAGCGATAGCTGGGCGCGTGGCTGAAGTAGACAAGCGGAACAAAAAATAAGGCGTAGAACACCGCCTGGGCGAAGTAGCGAACAAGCTTATCCATTGCTCACCTCCACAAAATCCAGTTGCTCCTCTTCCAGGTGCGCCTGAAACTCAATCACCTCCCGACCCAGTTGCGCTGTACCCTGTGCTCCCAGCCAACGCAGCCGAACCTTGTCCCGGGGTACCCGGGTGCGCAGTATGGGCATACGCTCCTTACTGAAACGCTGGTCCATCCAATCGTTGCCCAGGCGGTAGTGACAGTCGCCCTCACAGCAGCCGCTGATCATCACGCCCTCGGCTAAATCCTTACGCAGTACATAGTCTATAAACGCCGGGGGTACCAATGCGGTACAGGGCATGCTGATCGAGGCAACACTTTGCGAGGCCATTTCATCCACCACGCTGCCGTGATCACAGCCGTAGACCATAATACGCGGCTTATCGGTGCTAAGTTCACTCAGTTTATTTTCGGTGAGAGACAACAGTTCCTTGATGTGGAAACCTGGAATACTGATGCCGGTGGTCAACTCATCCACATGGCGAAAGGGTGATGACGATGGGCAGGCACCCGCACAAATACCGCAGCTTATACACAGGTCGGGATCGACCACCGATTGCTGGTGACCCTTTTTGTAATCGTGCACTTTCATGGTAACCGCCTCGTAGGGACAGTCCGCCAGACACCAGCCGCAGCCATTGCAATTCTCAGGATCGACCACCGCCACGGGAGTCTGCTTCTCACGCTTTGAGGGCAGCCAGGGAAGAATGGTCAGAAAGGAGGACAGGCCCACCAGCAGCGCCCAGGTTTGCCCCGGCCCCCAGCTACCAATTAGCGTATAGGGGTTGAGAAAAACCCAGTCCAGACCCACTTCCGTGATTGTCATATCCAGGTTGGCGGGCGCCTGGCTGAATGCGGGCTGCCACAGGGACACCACCAGCATGGCCAGCAAAGTACCTGCCGCCAGGCCCTTGGCAGGGTTAGTACGGGCACCGGTGATGCGTTTAATATGGATGAACATGCCCAACAGCAAAGACAGGGGTATACCAATATGAAGAAACACCAGCAGCGAGAAAAAACGGTCGCTGAGGGCGGCCTCATTGAGAAAATTGCTGGCCATGGGGTCGACCATAATGGGCAGCCAGTCGAACCACTCTGCCGTTAAAAGCGCGATGTACTGGGCCTGAATGTCCCATACCAGCCAATACCCGCCGATGGCGGAAGCAAACAGCAGCCATAGTAGGGGAATGCCGGATACCCAACTGAACCAACGAACCCCGCTGTATCTGTCCATGGAATATTCGCGAACCAGGTGCAGGGTGACACAAATACCCATAGCCGCCGAGGCATAGCGGTGAAAACTGCGCATGATGCCGCCCAGGTACCATTGCTCTACCGAAATGTATTCCATGGAGGCATGAGCACCGGTAATACTGGTCTCGAAAAATATGAATAAATAAACACCGGTTATCGCTACAATCCAGAAGTAGAAGAACGACAAAGCCCCCAACTGGTACATGGGGTTCCAGGCTGGCGTAAAGACGCTTGAAAAGACACCGTCCAATGCGTTAAAGCCCTTTTTGAGTATTGCCTTCATGCGGGGCCCTTCATTGCTGACGTTTTCATTTACCTGCCTTAATACTGCGGCGCCACTCTTTAAATAGCACCCTGCCGAATAAAATAGAAACAACCAGACCCACGAAAGTGCCTATAAATACCGAGTAGTCGATATAGTAGGAATCTGTGGCGGGATCGTATACGGTGCAGAACAGGCGAATACGCCCCCCCAGATAATCAATGGCAGAATGGGTTTTCGGCCGACCGAAGACCAACTCCTTCAGGGGTTCTATCAAATGCGGCGTGGGAAACGAGATGCCATAAACCTGGCGGTAGATCACACCATTAGCGTCAATCACAGAAGTCTGAATCAAATGATCAAAACCCCTGGCAGCCGGGGTATAGATAAAGCCCAGTTGGCGGACCAGTTTGGCCATATTGGCCTCGTCTCCCGAGAGAAAGTCCCAGCGCTCATCGGCCACATCATTGCTGTGACGAAATTGCGCCATACGCTCGGGGCTGTCATTGCGGGTGTCAAAGCCCACCGTCACAACCTGAAAGCTGTCCTCATCCAAAACATCCCGCGCTTTTTCAACCACCTCATTCAGATGCGCGGTTGTGGCGGGGCAAATATGGTGACAGCTGGTGAAAATCATACTGATGACCAGCGGTTTACCACGATAATCGGACAACGCCACCACTGTACCGTCAGACCGGGTCAGTTCAATGTCCTCCACAGAAGAACCAATGGCCCCCTGGCTGTATTCCAGGGCGTCATCGTGACTGAACTTTGAGAAATCCGGCTCAGGCGCGGCAAAAGCCACACTAACGGAAAGAAAAAGGCCAGCAAATGCCGGCCATAGAGTCTTCTGCATAAAAATTAAATACCTTAACTGTACAATGAAGAAGCCTCAGGTGAACTGAGGCTTCTTCGGCATGTAAGCTTAGCCGATCCCCCAGGTTTCTGCCAGATACTTCCAGTTAATGAAGTAGTACAGCGCGAAACTGACGAAGAACACCAGCGCCAACACGATGGTGCCCGGTATGGCAAATGCACTGCCACCGTTGGCAGCATACTCTTCATCGGTAACTGGAGCCACGATACAGGGCTCAGCCATAGGCTCGTTCTCGCCCAACTTCTTACCAAACAAGATGGTTCCAACCATGATCAGGCAGAAGGCTGCGCCACCGGCAACTGCCAGTATTACAGACATGCCGTTCAGAGCCAGCATCGTGTATGCAGCAGCCGGGAACTCGTGAGTGATGCCTCCAGTGCCGGCAAAGCCGATATCCCAGTGCCGACGCGGTACACCCAGTGTGCCCGCACCCATCAGGAACAGTGAAACACCGGTCATTCCCAGACCAAACATATAGGGCTGCCACTTGGCCAGACCTTTCCAGATAAGCTCCCTACGGAACAGTACCGGTACCAGCCAGTAGGCCAGTGCCATAAATGCCAGGGTACTACCCAGCACTACCGTGGCATGGAAGTGCCCTGGAACATACAAAGTGTTGTGAATCAGGATATTGATTTGCTCTGCACCCATAACCACGCCGGTGATGCCACCCAGGAAACCAAAGCCGACCAGGGAAATAAACATCCCCGAGAAGGCCGGGTTGCCCCAGGGCGCCTTACGCAGCCAGGTAAACAGACCTGCATTGTGCCCACGGGCACGCTGTGCGGCCTCCATGGAGCCGGGCACGGTCAAACCGTGCACCATACTGGCCATAACCGCCAGGTACATGGCGTAACTGGTGTTGAACATCTTGAAGTTGGAGCTCAAACCGGGGTCTACCAACAGATGGTGAACACTGGCAAGTTGCAGGAACAGGATGTACATCAGGAAGGCCGTACGACTGACCTTTTCCGACAGGGGCTTGGCACCAAACAGTATTGCGATAATGGCATACCAGACCGATACGTGAGCTGCCACGTTGATTTGCTGGGAAGAGTGACCGAATGCCCACCAGATCATACGATAGGCCAGCACATCTATCTCACCCACCAGACCTACGCTCCACAGCAGGGTCGGGATTAATACTATAGCGCCACTGACAATGGTGAACACCGCAATAATTGCCGCTGTAATAGCACCAAAAGTCACCAGAGGCACCGAGCCCTCATAGGTTTTCTCTGCCTTGGCCACCACCAGGGTACCAAAGAATACAAAGCTGCCGATCAGGGCACCCACTGCAAATAAAATCAGGCTCAGGTAAAACAACGGATGCGCCTCCAGTGGCACATACGATGTCATCATCACACTGGAGTTGCCCTGTAGCACGATCACATTATTCATGACCGCGCCGATTACCATCAGGCCAAAGCCAACCCAGGCCCATCGGGGCGTCGCCAATCGACAACCCAATAATACCGAGGAGCAAAAATATAATATCGCGATTTCAAAAAATATCATCCAGAAGATAAGTACGTTCAAGCCGTGTGCTGTCAAGACCATGTAGAAGTCTTCAGCACCCAGTAAATGAACTGCCTGCCAGCGGGTTAAACCCACCAGTAAGCCAAACATTCCGCCAATGAGCAGGAATACCACCCCCGCGACCGCATTGGCTTTGATCAAGTTTTCCGCAGAACTGAAAAACTTCAGGCCAGTGTCCGGGCATGTCCTAAAACTGTTATTCACCATCATTATTCCCCTAGTCCACTACCAGTAATTTGCCAATCATCAGGTGATGACCAATGCCACAGTACTCATTACAAATAATCGAATACTCACCAGATGCGTTGGGCGTCAGGGTGAATACATGCTCGTAATTGGGTACGACCTGGATGTTGATATTAGCGGGTTGCAAGGAGAAACCGTGCTGCCAGTCCAGTGAAGATAGATGGAAACGGTACGTTTCACCCTTCTTCAGCTCAACAATAGGCCACCATTCCCACAGTCGCGCGATCAGATAAACATCGCCGCCCGCAGGTGGTGCCACCACAGGATAATTCCGCGGCCCCTCGGTGCGGACGGTGTACTTGTCCACAAATTCCTGGGTTGTAGCCTGGAAAGCCTTAGGCGTTGTCTTATAAGTTTCAGTACCGAGGTTCTGTTTTCCTACCACGTGCCAGTAGGGCATCATGAAGGTCATCACCATGCCCCAGACAAAGACAAGTGATATCCACAACAACTCAGATTTATGTATCGGTTCATTCCACCATATTTTTTTGGCGGGAGGCGATAGGCTAGACATAGATTTAACCCCTTCTACGGTCTTGTTTGTGTCTTTTATTTATATTTAGCGAGCGGGAATGGTGACAATTTCCATAAGACCCCAACCCAGATACAGGACAGCCGGCGAGGCCACTCCTATGAAAAGTAGCAAGAACGGGTTATCCAGTAATTTTTGCATCATTGGAATATCGCCGTCATCGCCCTGATTTTGATCTGACATTTTGTTTTCCCCTGAAATATCAACAACGTGTGTGAGACAAAATGCCGCACCCACCTATGTTACTCTGTCTTTTTACCTGAAATCTTGACCTCTATCAAGAAATCACTTTTTGCCACGATAGGAATTCCCACACTCCCCGCCTCCCCGCTTACCCTCAATGGCGGACTGGTAGTCTGGACCAGCGTGTACAAAACTTTCCCCTGGAGGCTGGTAGATGAAGGCACAGAGCTGCAACTGCCGCTGCAAATATACAGGGAGAATGCAACCATACTGCCCTGCCTCAACGCGCAACTCAAGCAAACTCGCCCAGCTGCCCGCACAATCAACCTTCCAGTGCGCCTCCACTTGCTCTTTTTGCACGGGAATACGCTCATTCACGGCACTCGAGTCGCTATCTGCCAGCGCCAACGAAGCCGTCAGCAGTAATACTAACCGAAATAGAAGGATCATGCCTCATCAAACCTCAAAATTGACCTCCAATGCTTGATACATATCAACCAAGCGCTTAGCCTCAAGTAATAGCATAGCCTTTAATAAAAATAGGATGCCTGTAAGTGCCCTTCACGGAAGCCATTATGCCCGCTCGTCAAATAACTGCTCTGCTCTGCTCTATACTCCTGCTGTTGGCGTGTGGGGGGGTTTCAGGGGAGGAGCTGACCCTGGAGCAGGCTCAGCGGGTCTTTCCGACTGCAAAGCATGTCACCCCGCTCAACGGCAACGCACCCGCTTATTCTGTGCGCAGCGATAAAAAAAATCTGGGCTACGCCTTTACCACCAACGAACTGGCACCTATATCCGCCTATTCCGGTAAGCCAATCAATACCGTGGTAGCTCTGGGAGAAGGTGGGCTGATCAAGGCCGTGGAGATTCTGCATCACGAGGAGCCCATTCTGGTGCTGGGGCTGTCCGATGCCGACATGAAAGCCTTTATCGACCAATTTGTGGGCAAGAAAACTACTGACAGAATACGGGTGGGCGCCCACGGCCGGAAAGGCTATGTGGGGATCGACGGCATCAGTGGCGCCACCATCACCACTATGGTATTAACCAGCTCGGTCAACAAATCCGTGCACCGGGTGGCTGAGACCTATGGCATTCCCCGTAGCAATACGCCGGCCATGCCCGGAATGAAGGCGGCACCTGCTATTACCCTAACCGAGGAGATACCCGCCTGGAAATTTATGTGGGAGGAACGCGCCTTCGAACTGATTGTGGTCTCACTCGCCCTGTTGTTGTTGCTGGCCATTTTGTTTTTCCAGGACTGGCTGGTGGAACACACGGTGCTGTTTCATCGCCTGCGAGTGGGATACCTGCTATTTACTGTATTTTTTATCGGCTATTACTGTGCCGCCCAACTCTCGGTGATTAACCTACTGGCCTTTTTCCACAGCATCGGCGGGGGGTTTTCCTGGGACACTCTGCTGATGGCGCCTGTAGTCTTTTTACTGTGGGCCTTCGTCGCCATCAGCATATTACTGTGGGGAAGAGGTGTTTACTGTGGCTGGCTGTGCCCCTTTGGTGCCGCCCAGGATTTAATCAGCAAACTGGCAAACCGGCTTGGGTTTGAGGGTTTTCGCATACCTTCCCGGGTGCACGAGCGCTTATGGGCCATTAAATATTTCATTCTGATTGCGCTGGTGGGTCTGTCCCTGGACTCCATGGTCAATGCCGCAAAACTGGCCGAAGTTGAACCCTTCAAAACCACCTTTATTCTGCATTTTATGCGCGAGCCAATCTTCGTCATCTACGCGGTGGGTCTGCTCGCCCTGTCTGCTGTAAATAGCAAGTTCTACTGCAAATACCTGTGCCCCCTGGGTGCAGGTTTGAGCTTCGTAACCCGTTTTCGTATCTTTGAATGGCTGCGCAGGCGCAACCAATGTGGTGAGCCCTGCCAGTCCTGCGCGCATCAATGCCAGATAGCGGCCATCAAGCCCACTGGCGAGATTATCGACAACGAATGCCACTACTGCCTGGAGTGTCAGGTAACTTACTGGGATAAGCATCGCTGCCCACCCCTTGTGGAAAAGCGCAAAAAGCGGGAGAATCGGGAGAAAAAAGCGCGGGGGGTTATTGCGTCAGATTCATAAGCAGCGGCAGAACTACTGTTTAAGAATATAAGGCACCTTGGCCACGGCGCCCCGCGCCAAGGTTATGACACTCCAGGCAGCGAGACCGCATGATTGTCCAGCCATTAATTTGACCCACGTCAAGGCAGAATCCACAGCCTAAGGATAGGCTGTAGCGTTCGATTTACTTCTAACTATGAGGAAAGGTAATCACATATGAAAAAAACGACGATTCATTGGACTAAATTACTTCCGCTCGCGGCGGTATTCACCGGACTGACGCTGTCATCCGGCATTGGCTTTGCCCAAGATAAAGCTGATCACCCGGGTGTCACGCCGGGAGAAATGGCCTATAAGGGTGCACCGACGCCCGGCGGAGTAGAATTGAAACGAGTGGTAACGCCTGGTGCCCCTGACATGACCCAGGACGAATTTGACGTCGCCAGCAAGCTCTACTTCGAGCGCTGCGCGGGCTGTCACGGCGTATTGCGCAAAGGTGCGACGGGCAAACCCCTGACAACTGACATCACCCAGCAGCGCGGAACCGAGTTCCTCAAGGTGCTAATCAACTACGGTAGCCCAGGCGGCATGCCTAACTGGGGCACTTCCGGTGAATTCAGTCCGGAGCAAATCGATCTTATGGCTCGCTTCCTGCAACACGAGCCACCCGTTCCTCCCGAGTGGGGAATGAAGGAGATGACAGATAGCTGGAAGGAATACGTACCAGTTGCAGATCGTCCCACCAAAAAGCAGCACAAATATGATATCGACAATATCTTCGGTGTCACCCTGCGTGACTCTGGCGAAGTTGCCCTGATCGACGGCGACAGCAAGGATATTATCGCTGTGCTGAAGACAGGTTACGCGGTACATATTTCACGTCCATCACACACTGGCCGCTACCTCTATACCATTGGTCGCGATGCCAAGATCGACTTGATCGACTTGTACATGAACCCACCAAAAATTGTCTCCACTATCAAAATTGGCCTGGAAGCTCGCTCCGTCGAAACCTCCAAGTACCACGGTTTTGAAGACAAGATTGCTATTGCCGGTGCTTACTGGCCACCCCAGTTCGTGCTGATGGATGGTCCCAGTCTGAAACCATTGAAAATTGTCTCCACGCGGGGCAACACTGTCGATACTCAGGAATATCACCCAGAACCACGTGTTGCCGCTATTGTGGCATCACATGAACACCCTGAGTTCATTGTAAACGTCAAGGAGACGGGCAAGGTTTTACTGGTGGATTACAGTAATCTTGATGCACTGACCATTACCACTTTGGAAGCTGCACGCTACCTGCACGATGGTGGCTGGGACTCGAGCAAACGCTACTTCATGACAGCGGCGAACAAGTCCAATAAGGTTGCGGTGATCGACTCCAAAGACCGTGAGGTTACAGCACTGATTGATGTCACCGAGATCCCTCACCCGGGTCGCGGCGCAAACATCAACGATCCCAAGTTTGGACCTGTATGGATTACCTCCGCTCTCGGTAACGAGAATATAACCTTTATCGGCACCGACCCCAAAGGGCACAAGGACAATGCCTGGAAGGTCGTTCGCACGCTGAAGGCACAGGGCGGTGGTTCGCTGTTCGTGAAGTCTCACCCCAAGTCAAAGAACCTGTGGGTAGACAACACCCTGCACCCTCAAGAGTCTGTTAGCCAGACAATTGCGGTGTTTAACATCAACGACCTGGAAGCCGGCTACGAAGTTTTACCCATCGGCGAGTGGGCTGAGCTGGGCGAAGGTGCCAAGCGTGTTGTACAGCCTGAATACAACGCAGCGGGTGACGAAGTCTGGTTCTCTGTCTGGAGTGGTAAGGACAAGGAATCTGCCATCGTTGTAGTAGACGACAAGACTCGCAAGTTGAAGCATGTGATCAAGGACAAGCGCCTGATTACTCCAACTGGCAAGTTTAATGTGTACAACACCCGCAAGGACATCTACTAGATAGCCTGAGGGTTTCCATCCTGGCCGGCGCCCCTGTGGGGCGCCGGCTTTTTTTTGCCTTCGCTATATTCTCTGAGCCACCACACTACTTTTCAACCCACCACACTACTTTTCTAACCCACCACACCGGCAGAAGCTTTATGCTATCTTTGGGTTCTGACCAACGCGTACACGGCCTCATAATCGCCAATCAGCGCAGACCATAACCAGTGGGAGAACAACATGCTCAGGTGTACCGGTTTATTACTTATCAGCTTGCTGGTCCCACTTCCCGCTCTTGCGGCAGAAAGCGCCAATGTGAGCATCAAGAAGTACAAGTTTATCCCCGCATCAATCACCGTCGCCAAAGGCACCACCATACGCTGGACCAATAACGAAAAAAGGCAGTACCACAGTGTGTGGTTTGAGCAGAGCCACGATCCCGAGCCAGACTATTTCTTCCCGGAAGAGTTCTACGAAAGAGAATTTAGCGAAGTGGGAACGTTTCCCTATCGCTGCGGACCACATCCTGAAATGATCGGCGAGGTGGTTGTGACCGATTGAGTCACGTCTCTGACATTATTCCTGTCTACATAGGAATAATGTCAGGACGAATAAACTGACAGGCTCATTGCGCCGTGGCGTTAATCTCAGCTTCTTCGTTATCCAATCCTAGCTTGTAGCCGAAGGAGACGTGATGATAACGGGCGCTGGAGTAGTCATCATGAATGGCAAAGCCAAAGTTATACAGCTGTCCGGGTTCAATATTGATGTCCCCTGCTTCTTCCGACTGCAACTTCCGCTTGACGACTACCGACCAGGTACCCGCTTTTAGGGAAGCCTCAACTTCGGCACCCCGGCCACCGTGCATAATGCGCTCGGCGAGCACCTGTCCATCCTCGACCTGCTCACTGCCCGAATTGTAGCGTACCAAATCCAGATACTGACCCGCGTCCTGGGCGGCGCTGATGTCAGCCTCGTCCTTGAGCTTGTCCCAGCCGCCCAATGCCTTGCCGCCCCGGCCCTTAAACTCCAGGGAAGTACGGGATTCGGTGAGATACTTGCTTACACCGCCGCCCAGATCCAGGCGCCCGGCAAAGGCAGAAGCCTGCAATGCGTCCTGAGCGGGGGCAAATGGCATACTATTGGCGTCGGCGTGACAGGCACCCCAGCAGCCGGCCCTATCGGCATATTCGGCATCATCGGTGGCCAACATGAAGGCAAGCTTCATGGGGTTTTCAGGATCCATTTTGCCACCTTCAACAAATGGCACTGGGGCGTGCTCGCCCTCGGACCAACTAAACCGAAGATAGAGGTAGTCGGCATCGTGGGTTGCATCAATGGCGACAGGGAAGCTGCCACGCTTGCCGGGTATAGGATTCGGCTCCAGCTCTTTTTCAGTCTCGCCGGAAACAATCAGTTGGCCAATTTCAGGAATCTCCTCCGCATGGCACTCGATACAGCGATCGCCCTTGCTGAAGGCGCGTTTACCACCGTGATTGCGGCCCATCACCCATTCGATGGAGGCAGTTCCCGGGTAAAATATACTAATCTCGGTGCTCTGCGCCTTACTCCAGTCGACATTGATAGTGCTCGTGCTCGTGCTCGTGTCACCAGGCGTCGCGGTTGCTAAGCTGCCTGTATTACCACCCTGGGCCGCTGCTACAGCCTGTGCAATCGCCAGATCCATTTTGGCATCGTTAGCCGCTTTCTCTGCTTTGGCTTTCTCTGCCTCCTCAGCTTCCACAGCCATAATTCTGGCCAGCCCTTCCAGGTAGGCCGGGGGCACTTCGCGCACAAGGCTGGGGTCGGGAGCTTCGAGCTCTTCGAGGTCCTCATCACTCAGCAGATGCCTAACATCCTTGTGGGCAATGCCTTTGTGGCAGTCGATGCAGGTCTGCCCTGTTTGAAGAGCGTTCAGATGTTGCTTACGCGCCTTGGGGCGCTGGAATTCGGGGTTCATCGACTCAAAGTTATGGCAGTTCCGACACTCCCTGGAATCGGTCTCCTTCATCGCATGCCACACCCTGGTGGCCAGATCCAAACGATGCTCTTCAAATTTCTCCTTGGTATCTATTTTCCCGCTTGCCCAGTAGAACAGCTCCCTGGAAGCCTTTATTTTGCGTATCATCTTGTGGATCCAGGGTCTTGGAACGTGACAATCCGGGCATCCAGCTCTTACACCTGTGCGGTTTGAGTAATGTATGGTTGGCATGTATTCCTGATAGACATTGTCCTCCATCTCGTGGCAACCGATACAAAATTCGGTGGTATTGGTGACTTCCATGCCGGTGTTAAACCCACCCCAAAATATAATGCCAACTATAAAAAATACCGCCGCCCCGGCAAACGATGTGCCGAATACCATGCGGCGAGACCAAAACCCGTTCCCAGACGATGCGCTATTTTTCATAGTTAACTCTACTTTTTACTGTTTATACAAAAGAAAAGCGGGCATGACATATGCCGTACCCGCTTTGGACTCCAGCTACAGCGTAGCCTTAGGTCTTGTGGTTGACACGGTTGTAGACGTTGAACTTACCCGTCGGTGTAGTCAGGCCTTTGATGCGGTGCTTTTCTTCCAAAGTTTTCGCATCGTAGATCACGATTTCACCCGTGGGGTTCTTGTTGTCTGTGCGGTTCCAGACAGAAACCCAGACTTCGCTGCCATCGCTGTTGAACTCGATGTGCAGTGCAGCCTTGCCTTCCTCTT
>JAUVBI010000313.1 GCA_030591305.1 Pseudomonadota bacterium | reverse complement strand
GCTCATTCGATGATTTTCTTGCCGCGTTTAACAGCCGCAAGCGCAAATCCATCAACAGGGAGCGCAAACGGGTACAAGAGCAGGGACTGAAGCTCAGGACCCTGACCGGTGCCGATATCGGGGAACAGGAGTGGGAGCAATTCTACCGCTTTTATCAGCTGACTTACGCCAAACGCAGCGGCCATGGCGGTTACCTCAACCGGAGCTTCTTCATGGAAACCGCCGCCGGCATGGGCAACCAGGTGGTGATGGTGCTGGCCTACCTCGACCAACAGGCTGTAGCCGGGGCGTTGTACTTCCGCAGCAGCGATACCCTGTACGGGCGTTATTGGGGCTGCGAGCGGGAGTTCGACTGCCTGCACTTCGAAGCTTGCTACTATCAGGGTATCGAGTACTGCATCGAGCACAAGCTGGCGCGCTTTGACCCGGGGGCTCAGGGAGAGCACAAGATCCAGCGTGGTTTCCGCCCTGTGGAAACATATTCCAACCACTGGATCAGTGACCCGCAGTTGTCCGCCGCAGTGGGGGATTTTACCCGGCGCGAGGAGCACCATACCGAGGCCTATATCAGGCGTGCAGCCTCCCTGTTGCCCTTCAGGGAAGGTTGAACAGAGGCAAAGACGCCACTATGTATGCCCAGCTGCCACACCAATGACAACGCCAACTTCTGTTTCCATCGCCATTGATCACGTGAGTGAAGAGATACGCTAAATAACACTATTAAAGGAAATCCTGCAAATAAGGCCTGGCTAAAAAAAGCGCCCCCAACATCAAGCCATGTAAAACTTTCCCCTCTTCCACCAACTGATACACTTCAGCCACCGGTTTCAAAACAACATCCAGATCCTCAAATGGATCCAATTTCTGCTGTTTTTGCAAACTACAATCCAGACTCAGGAAAACGTGGACCTTATTATCCTGAAGCGCCGGATTAGGATAGTGAGAGCCAATATGTTTAAGCTTTCCCGAGTAACCCGTCTCCTCTTCGAGCTCACGAAGCGCGCCCGCCGAATTTGATTCACCAATATGTGGCTCAGTCGTTCCTCCAGGCAGTTCCAAAAACCTACCTTCAGCCGCATGCCTGTACTGATCGACTAAAACCATCATGCCCTCTGGTGTAATTGCAATGACATGCACCCAATCTGGAAACTCCACGACATAGTACTTGGGCATAATCCGGCCATCAGGAAGTTGGCACTTATCCTGACGTATACGAAATGGACCAAGCTTTGCCAGCTCTGTAGTCTCAAGCATTTTCCATTTTGACATGCACACCCCCTGGATAAGATGTTTAACCCTGGCTTTACGCAAGACAAAGACCGTCGCTCCGTCTACACTAAGCCTACCATTGTTTTCTGCTGCGAATCACTTGCCGGACTCGCCATTCAATAACTGTACGGGCTTTAGACATTATGAAGCACAGAGGAAGAATCGGTCTCGTTCGTCACGGCCAAACCTTCGCCAATATTGATAAAGTATGGCATGGCAATACCGATACTCAACTCACTGAACTTGGCCACATTCAGGCAGAAAAGCTGGGACACCACTTTCACCACTATATGCAACCAGAGGTGATTTATGCAAGCCCCCTGCTACGTGCCAGGCTAACGGCACAGGCTATTGCCGACAAGTTTATGCTACCAGTTCATCTGGATCCACGGTTAATGGAGTTCAATCTCGGTGATTGGGAGGGCGCCACTTTTGAGTCCCTGGGTGGCTCTGAAAATATTTTAGAACAACTGGTTACGAACCCTGAATTTACCGCACCCAATGGTGAGTCACAAAATAGTGTAAAAAAACGGGTTGTGGCTGCCATTGAAGAAATTGTGCATAAACACCCTGAGCAGAATATCGTTATCATCGCCCACGGCGTAGCGATTGCTATTGCCCTGTCTCATTACCTTGATGGAGACACCACCCTCTGGCCAAAATATACAAAAAGTAATACTGCTTTTTCAGAGCTTTGTCTGAATACCAACAAACTGATTAGTTATAACAAAACAGAACATCTTTCAGACGACAATCACCAGTAACCCTAAAGGAAGTGACGGCTATGCTGAATAAGCTAGATGATTTTCCGATACACCAGACTCCAGAGCCGCTTGCGCAACCAGCAACCAGTGACCGTAATTTCTACGATCGCACCTGGTTCAACGGCTATAGCGAGGATGGCTTGTGGTACTTTGGCATCGGTATGGCTATTTACCCACACCGGGGCATTCTTGACTGCGCATTTAGTGTGGTGGAAAAGGGGGGCCGCCAACACAGTTTTTTTGGCTCTTGTCGTGCGCCGCTGGAGCGTACCGAGATGCAGGTCGGCCCTTTTAAAATTGAAGTGGTTGAGCCGCTGCGGCGG
>JAUVBI010000291.1 GCA_030591305.1 Pseudomonadota bacterium | reverse complement strand
CGAGAGCCGCTACGCCGAGGTGGCCTTCGCCAAACATGCCGAGGCCGCACGGGACGAGTTCGAGTTGTTGGCCAACGAGTTCCAGTCGCTCAGCGATCAGACGACCGTTAAAACGCCGCTGTTTGAACTACTGCTGTCCCTTCTGAAAACTTGACCGTTGGACCAGAATCATCAGCATCTGCTGGTTATTGGTATCGTTGATAGCCTCGTTGTAGGCCAGCCGCCCGCCGCGGATGGAACTGGGTCCGACCATGTCACTGCCAAAGGCGATAATACTGGCCTGGTCGTCGCCGTATTGCTCAAGCTTCTTGAACCCAACAATGGTAGGGGCGGGTAAAATAGACTTTAGCACCCAATGCCTCTATATTTAAAAATAGAAAGGGAGGATACATGACTAGCTTCAAATTAGACGAATCACAACGATTACTACAGGACACCGTACGCCGGTTTGCACGGGAAAAAGTGGCGCCCCGGGCGCAGGCCATAGATGAAACGGCGGAATACCCGCAAGACATGTTCGATGCGCTTAAAGAACTCGGCTTATTTGCAATACCTTTTCCTGAACAATACGGCGGTGCTAATAGCATATTGTCCGCCTGTGTGGCGGTGGAAGAACTCGGACGAATTTGCTACAACACGGCCTATTTATTGATTGTACAGTGGGTTCCCTTCGGCGCCATTCAGTCGGGCGGCACCGACGAACAAAAACAGCGCTTTCTGCCAGGCCTGGCGAACGGCACACTGCGTTCGGCAATATCTGTTACTGAACCGGGCGCTGGGTCTGATGTTGCGGGCATTACCACTCGTGCAGAAAAAGTCTCTGGCGGATATAAGCTAAACGGCAGTAAATTTTTCGCAACTAATTCCAGCATTGCCGACTTCGTTATCGTCGCGGCTAAGACAGACCCCACCCTTCGCCATGGCGGCATTAGTGTCTTTATCCTCGAAAAAGGCATTGACGGGTTTGAAATTGGCCCCAGTGAACGCAAGCTAGGCTCACGGGGCGTGCCCTCCTCGCCCATCTATTTAAGTGACTGCTTTGTACCCGAAGAAAACCGCTTAGGGCCTGAAGGGGAAGGCTTCGCCCTGGTCATGGAAGCGTTTAACAAAAGCCGCGCCATTATAGGTGCACGAGGTGTAGGCCTGGCCCAGGGCGCCTTAGATTTAGCCACTGATTATGTGCGAGAACGAGAAGCCTTTGGCCAGGACGTTGCCAGTTTTCAGGGTGTGCAATGGATGCTCGCTGATATGGCCACTAAAATTGAGGCGGCCAGGCTGCTGGTTTATAAAGCCGCCTCGGAAGCCGACGCAGGCGTAAAGGGTAAAGAACTGGCGCCCATTGCAGCCATGGCCAAATTATTTGCTACGGATATGGCAATGGAAGTGGCGACAGATGCCGTTCAATTATTTGGTTGCTCCGGGATTTCGAAGGACAATCGTATCGAGCAATATTTTAGAGATGCAAAGGTCTTGCAAATTATTGAAGGGACCAATCAAATTCAACGCAATATTATTGGTAAGTATGTGGTTAAAACTTACTAGCTTAAGATGCTAAGTATGCGTCTAGAAAGGGCTGAAATGCAGTCTCAATATATGACTCACCAAATCACATGAAGCAGCCGCGGCATGAAGCCCTTTCGCAGGGTTATACCGCGCTTCTTTATATGGGAAAAATAGTCAAAAGGCTTTCTGGTTAGCTGTAGGAAAACGACGATGGGCGTTGAGCAGCTAGTCAATTGAATCGGCACTGAACCAATCGACAATCTGGTGATGAACCTCTTCATCGGTCAGTAGATCCAAATGGCTTTTCTCGTGAAAAACCCTGCAGTTCTCATCCTTGATTTCCAGGTGGTGCACATCATTGGAGTGAGAGCCCATGGCGCTATCGCATCGCACCAGCAAGTCTCCCAGTACATGTCCCAAAGGGTCGTCCTTGTCACGGCCCAGTGATGCTGCGGCAAAGTAGTAGTCTACGTGCGGCAGCAGGGGCACTGCGGTGCGGGAGTCCGGCCGCGAGTGATCGGGGTGGTGGCCCTGCCAGTCTTCATCGAGAAGGTTTCCATGTTTTAAATCCTTGATGCCCGCGCTGCGGCGCCGGCCAATAGCCAGCGGCTCGATGTAGGGAATGCTTTCCATCGCCACAGTGAGGGCATGTCCGGCCTTTGCCACTGGTGAGCCGTGGTGGGGTGTGCCCAGACATACCACCCGTCCAAGGCTCGCCAGCCACGAGTTTTCAGCCTTGTCGGCATACCAGCAGGCACTGCGTATCAACAGCCCGCCCATGCTGTGACCGATTAATGACAGGGTTTCTACCGGTACTGGCCATGCCTCACACAACTGCTGCAACAGTTCAGCGAATTCTCTACCGTTGGTGGATATATGGCGCCCGCTGTTATAGCGCAAATACAAGGGTGTATAGTCCATCTCATTCTGTAGCCGGCTGCCCATGCATGATGAGGCCTTGCGGCTCCAACACAGCTCCGACATGCCCAGGCCGTGTACCAGGATCACCAAATGGGGGCTGGCCCCGGGCACTGCGCAGGTCAGGGCTTCAGTATTGAGCTCCAACTGATGGCTGGCCGTAGTTAAACTCATGGGGATGGCCAGTGCATTGCCCCTCGCCTCGAAGTGGTCTCCAAATGCACCGTTGAGCGCGGCTATGGCCCGAATTTCGGCTGCTGCCGGCCATGTATTATCTGGTTCAGGTTCTGGCAGGAAGTCGAAAGCCCGGTCTGCCCCGGTGCGCAGCATTCCGTTAACCTCCCTGATTGTGGAGTACACAGCCGAGGCGATTAAGCCATGTGCCTTTGTCATTTCCTCCGGCTGTCGTGCCCAGGGCAGGGGGAGGCGGGCGATTGTTTCATGCATCCGCTCCACGGTATTGGTGATGTTTTCCACGGTGTCGAACACCAGTTGGCTGCCACCGTGCAGGGTGGGGATTGATGTTTTCATTGTGAGCTCCCCTTCCCGGGTTTGGATGAAGATGTCTCTGCCTCCGACAGGGAGGTGAGACACGCCGCGCAAAGCAGGACCGGGCGCGCTTGAATGGGCAGGCCCACGGCGGCGCTTTCTCCTTTTGAAAGGATGGTGTTGCACTGCTCACAGACGCCATTGCGATTCAATATTGTCTCCTGCCAGCCGATTACGGTTGAATGGCTGTCGCTTGAGTTTGGTGCAGGGGATGCGGGCCGCCCCTGTATCACCCGGGCAATCTGCGCGCTGTCTGAGACGACACCCTCTACCAGGTTGAAAGTATGAAGTAATACGTTGCGCACGACGGTGGAAACGGATAGGCCCAGGTCTTCCGCCCGGTCGCGCAACTCCTTGTCAAGT
>JAUVBI010000187.1 GCA_030591305.1 Pseudomonadota bacterium | reverse complement strand
CCCTGCTCACCTTTATTATCAATAAAGTCCTGGTAGCCAATTATCTCAGCCCGAATAAAGCCTTTCTGGAAGTCTGTGTGAATGACCGCGGCGGCCTCGGGCGCAGTGGCGCCCACCTTCACCGTCCAGGCGCGTACCTCCTTAACCCCGGCAGTAAAGTAGGTTTGCAGATTTAGCAGTTCGTAACCACCGCGAATGACGCGATCCAGCCCGGGCTCTTCCATGCCCATGTCATTCAGGAACTCAAGCCGTTCCTCGTCGTCGAGCTCGGCAATTTCTGATTCCAGCTTATTACAGATAATAACGACAACGGCACCTTCATCTTTTGCAATATCGTTGACGGTATCCACGAAGGGGTTGTTCTCAAAGCCGTCCTCATCAACATTGGCGATGTACATGGTGGGCTTCACCGTCAGCAAGTGCAGTGTTTTTACCAAGGTGTTTTCGTCGTCATCCAGTTTTAAGGAGCGTACAGGCTGTGCTTCATTGAGATGTGGCAGCAGTTTGTCCTCCAGTAGGGCCTTCATGGCAATGGATTCTTTATCGCCGCCCTTGGCTGTGCGTACGACCTTCTGCAATTGCTTTTCACAGCTTTCCAGGTCGGACAGGGCCAATTCGGTATTGATGACCTCAATATCGGATTGAGGGTCTATTTTGTTGGATACATGGATGACGTTTTCATCTTCAAAGCAGCGCACAACATGTGCAATGGCATCGGTTTCGCGGATATTGGCAAGAAACTGGTTGCCCAGGCCCTCACCCTTGGATGCACCAGCCACGAGGCCGGCAATGTCGACAAACTCCATGGTGGTTGCCACTTCTTTTTCTGGCTTGACGATTTCTGAAATCAGCTTCTGTCTGGGGTCCGGTACCGGCACCACACCCGCGTTAGGTTCGATGGTGCAGAAGGGAAAGTTTTCTGCATCGATGCCGGCCCTGGTGAGCGCATTGAAAAGAGTAGATTTGCCAACATTGGGAAGGCCGACAATACCGCATTTAAAACCCATGTGAAGTTCCTTTGATTGTCCGCTGGTTCAAACGGCGCTAAAACTGTGTAATTGGGACATTGCTTTTCCTTCGTCTCCATCCAGTAGCAGGGGGAGAGCGGCGATGGCCTCGTCTATGCATGCATTGATACGTGTTCGGTCGACTTGTGACGGGGCTCCAAGCACATAGCCTGTTACCTTTGATGCGTGGCCCGGGTGGCCAATACCGATACGCAGGCGACAGAAGTTTTTGTTGTTCCCCAGTGCTGGCACAATGTCTCGCAGACCATTGTGTCCACCATGGCCGCCACCGCGCTTAAATTTGGCAGTGCCTGGGGGGATATCCAGTTCATCGTGAACGACTAGAATCTCCTCCGGTTCAATTTTATAGAACCGCGCCATTGCCGAGACGGCCTGGCCGCTACGGTTCATAAACGTTGTCGGGAGCAGTAATCGCAGATCGTGTCTGGCGTAGTTAACCCGCCCGGCAAGACCAAAGAATTTTGAGTCTGGCTGTAAAGTGACACTGCACTGTCTGGCCAATTCAAGGAGAAAATCGGCACCCGCGTTGTGGCGAGTGCCCCGGTATTCACTACCGGGGTTGCCCAATCCAACAATCAGTTTTATCTGTGCTGTCAACGCAGGTGCCGCTCACAGCGAGGAGTTACTCCTCGCTGCCGCCTTCTTCTGTAGAACCTTCTTCGCCATCAGCGCCTTCTGCTGCTGCGGCCGCGGCTGCTGCGGCTGCTTCCTCTTCCTCTTCTTCGCTCGCACCTTTAGGAGCGATGATAGAAGCGATAGCAAGGTCGTGGTCCTCACCCAGTGCCAGGGCAACTGAAGTGACTTTTTCTGGCAGGGTAACATCTGACAAATGAATGATTTGGCCTGTTGCTACTTCAGCCATATCCACTTCAATATACTCGGGGATATCAGCTGGCAGACACAGGATTTCAATGTCATTGGTCTGGTGCTGAACGATTCCGCCTTCGGTTTTAACACCGATGGATATTTCTTCGTTCAGGAAGTGGATAGGTACGTGTACCTTGATAGCCACTTTGTCGTCAACGCGCATAAAATCGGCGTGCATGACCGAATCTTTGGCGGGGTGACGTTGCAGGTCCTTCAGAATAGCCTTCTCTTTCGTTTTACCTACCTTGATAGTCAGAACGTGAGAGTAGAACGCTTCGTTTTCCAGGGCCTTTTCCAGATCCTTGCGAACCAGGGTCAGAGGCTGTGGATCTTTTTTACCACCGTAGATGATGGCGGGAACTTGATCGGCGAGACGACGCAGGCGGCGGCTCGCACCTTTCCCCATGTCCTCACGTACTTCGGCTTGTAATTCAAATTGGTCAGACATAGTCGTGACTCCCTTGATAAGACATTACCGTGCTTGCGACCGGCGCGGCAATGCGTTGCAGTAAACGATATTCTTAATTGAACATCGCGCTAATAGATTCCTCGTTGCTGACCCGGCGCATAGATTCTGCGAGCAGGTCGGCAATCGTGAGTTCGCGAATCTTGTCTAAAGCTCTCGCGTCCGCACTCAGGGGAATCGTGTCTGTCACTACCAACTCATCGAGTTGGGAGTTCTTAATATTTTCCAGAGCATTGCCCGATAATACCGGGTGGGTACAGTAGGCCACGACTTTGGACGCGCCGCGCTCTTTTAGAGCATCGGCCGCTTTACACAGGGTGCCCGCCGTGTCGACCATGTCGTCCACCAGCAGGCAGGTACGCCCTTCAACTTCACCAATCAGGTTCATGACCTGAGCTTCATTGGCCTGGGGCCTACGTTTATCAATAATGGCCAGGTCGGCGTCATCCAACTGCTTGGCGACAGCCCGGGCTCTTACCACGCCGCCGATGTCGGGTGATACTACAATCAAATTGTCATAGTTACAGCGGACAATGTCTTCGATAAGAATTGGCGAACCATAAACATTGTCTACGGGACAGGCGAAAAACCCCTGTATTTGTTCTGCGTGTAAATCTACCGTTAATACACGATCAACGCCCACATTGACCATCATGTCGGCAACCACTTTGGAGGTAATTGCAACCCGGGCCGAGCGCACTCGGCGATCCTGTCTGGCGTAGCCAAAGTAGGGCACAACTGCGGTAATTCGAGCGGCAGAGGCGCGGCGCAGGGCATCGATCATTACGATCAGTTCCATCAGGTTGTCGTTGGTGGGAGCGCAGGTGGGTTGCAGGATGAATACATCCTTGCCACGTACGTTCTCTTTCAACTCAACCGCTACCTCGCCATCGCTGAATTTACCAACGTCGGCATTACCCAGGGACAGATACAATCTGCTGGCCACCTTGCGGGCCAGGGTGGGGTTGGCGTTACCTGTAAAGACCATCATTTTTGATGACACAGCTGCTCTACCTTTGGCAGTGGAATATGGCTGGGGTGGCAGGATTCGAACCTACGAATGCCAGGATCAAAACCTGGTGCCTTGCCGCTTGGCGACACCCCAATAAAACGGGTGGATCATACCAAAGATGTGAGGACGGGGGATTTATTTATGCCCCTGGCAACAAATCCTGTCCACTTTTCGGGTAGTTGGCGCTTAACAGCGTCAGCTTCCTCTCTGGTCTCGAAACTGACAAACACACATGCGCCAGTTCCGGTTAATTTGGCCTCTCCGAATTTACTTATCCATTTCAATGCGTTAGCTACTTCTGGGTACAGTTTGCTAACAATTGCCTGACAGTCGTTTCGGGAGTCTCCCCTAAAAAAGGCCGCTAGTGTGATGGGAGCGGTGCCCCGTGTCAATTGCCCACAGGAAAATATTTTGGCAGTACTCACATGGCATTGGGGCTGGACGATTAAATACCAGCACAATGGCAGCTCCAGAGGGGTTAAAATTTCACCGATTCCCTCGGCCCATGCGCTGTGCCCGGCCACAAAAACGGGTACATCGGCACCCAGCTTTGCCCCTATGGCCTGTAGCTCTTTTGAACTCAGGTCAATTTCCCATAATTGGTTCAGGGCCAGCAACGTGGTGGCGGCATTGGAGCTGCCGCCGCCCAGTCCTCCCCCGGGGGGTATATTCTTCTCCACCACGATATCTGCCCCCAGCGTTTTGTCCGCTGAGATGCTCTGCAGCAGGCGGGCGGCCCGAATCACAAGGTTTTCTTCCATCGGAATGCCCAGGTCGTCGATTGACAGCGTGAGCTGGCCATCACCGCGGGTCGTAAGGTGCATGGTGTCACCCCAGTCCAGCAGCTGGAAAGCCGTTTGCAGCGTGTGATAGCCGTCCTCTCGTCGCCCGGTGATGTGCAAAAACAGGTTCAGTTTGGCCGGTGACAGGCAGGTGAAGGTGGGATTGAAGGGCATTAGCTGGAAAAATTCCCCCAGTGTCGAATAATCAGCCGGGCCCGGGTGCTATCGCGTTCTATTGTCAGGCGGGTTGGCAGGGTGTACTGCTCAAATTGCTGGTATTGCTCGTAGGTGATGGTCCATCCCAATTGTTTAATCTGGCGCAACAAGCCGTCTTCGACAAGCTGGTTCAGTACCGGGGCTTGGGGGGAGGGCAGGCCCAGTATCCAGTAGGGGAGCGCCTGTAGTGGCAAATCCCAGCCGATAATCACGTCACTGGCAGCCTGGGAAGAAATATCATAAACCTGTGTCTGTCCGTCGCGGGAGATTCTCAGCTGCACTGTGTCACTTTCAATGGCGGTGGCCCCCAGACCCATGGGGCCGCTGAGCAGGATTTGGGTAATTTTGTTGCCCTGGGTCCATTCCAGGTTGGCCGATTCGGACTGGCTCGGGGTTCGCAGAGCGAGTTTGCCGCTGGCCTTCCAGTGGCTTAAAGCGGAGATCTGCGCCACTCTGTCCTGCCAGCTCATCTCGGTAGCGGTTTGCTCGGGTAGCCTGGCACAACTTGCCAGAAGCAGGCAGGCACAGAAAAGGCCCGCATCCCGCGCAAATCTCACTATGGTTTAACCAGAGTGGGCTGCGGCACACCCAGGCGCTGCATGGTTTCTATCAGTAGTTGGTGGTCGGGGTCACGCGCCACCGCACCTTGCAGTACTGCCTGGGCCGATGTGGTGTCACCTGAAACCCACAGCACCTCGCCCAGGTGTGCGGCAACTTCCGGGTCGGGGAATTTGGTATAGGCTCTGCTGAGATACTCCACAGCCTGTTGGTATTTGCCTTGTCGATAGAGGACCCAGCCCATGCTGTCCAGAATGGCCGGCTCCTCGGGTTGTAGGGCCAGTGCCCGGGAGATTAGTGAGAACGCCTCGGAGTAGCGTTCGGTGCGATTAGCCAGGGTGTAGCCCAGTGCGTTGAGCGCTGTGGCGTTTTCGGGCTCCCGATGAATAATCTCGCGCAGGTCCCGCTCCATCAGGGCCAGGTCGTTCTGTTGTTCCCCCAGCATAGAGCGCGTGTAGCGCAGGGTTGTCGATTCAGGCATGTCACGCAGTGCCAGGTTGAGCACGTTCATGGCGCTGTCCAGTTCCCCGGCGCGGGTCAGCATTTCTACTTCCAGGCCGTAAAGCTGCTCTTTTCGCTGTGGGTATTTGCGTCGCAGATCATTCAGGTAGGCGTGGTTCTGGTCTTTTTGTTGGCTCGCCAGCAGAATCGTACCTATACGGCTGTTGGCACTGAGAAAATTGCGCCCATCCTCCACCTGCATATAGTGTGACACCGCCTCTTTCAGTTCCCCTTCATCCTCCAGGATACGCCCGAGATAATAATGGGCCTCATCTGCTCTCAGGTCCTGTTCCACCATCTGCTGCAGATAGGCTTTGGCTTCGGTGGTGTTGCCCGTTTCCCGGTTGATCAGGGCGAGGGAAAATAATAGATCGCCGTTGCCGGGTGCTTGGGCGGAGAGTATTTCAAATTGCTGGCGTGCGGCGGCCATGCTGCCGCGGGTGAGTAGTTGCGCATATTGCAGGCGCAGCTTGCTATCGCCGGGTTTGGCCTCCAGAGCCTGTTCTATTCGCCGCAGGGGCTTGTCGGCGTCGCGCTCCAGAAGTATTCGAGCTTCAAGCACCAGTGCCTGGGGCTGGTAGGGCTCGCGTTCGAATACCTTTTCCAGCTTATCAAGTGCCTGGTCATTTTGTTTTAACTCCCGGTGGATGATCGCCTGGCTCAAGGTAATGCCATTTTCCTCGGGAAACTTCTGGGCCAGGTCATTGATGCCGGCGACCAGTTGGGCCTGTTCGTCAGGGCTTAATTTATCGAAGCCGTTTAATAATATGGGAAAGTGAACGTCCCTGCCGCTGCGGGCGACTACCTCGAGATGGGGAATGGCCTCCAGGGTTCGATTCTTGCGGGCCAGCAATGTGGCCATTGTATTAT
>JAUVBI010000143.1 GCA_030591305.1 Pseudomonadota bacterium | reverse complement strand
CCACCCAGATTGCCCTTCTCGACAAACTTCTTGGCGTTATCCCAGGCACCGCCGGCATTGGCCATCATCAGGGCCATTAGCACACAAGCCAACAGAGCGCCTACCAACATGCCACCCAGAGAGGCCGCACCCAGGCCAAAGCCCACGATAATGGGTGAACCCACCGCGATAACACCGGGCAAAATCATACGACGCAAGGCAGCGGTAGTAGCAATATCGACGCAGCGTGCGGTATCGGGCTCGGCCTTACCTTCCAGCAAACCCGGTATTTCACGGAACTGGCGGCGAATCTCGTTGATCATTTCAAAGGCCGCTTCACCCACAGCTGTCATGGTAATTGAGGCAATCAGGAAGGGAATGGTACCACCTATAAATATGCCCACCAACACCACGGGATTTGTTATCACCAGGGAGAAATCGGGGTTGTTCACCTGCACGGTCTGCACAAAGGCGGCAATAATTGCCAGTGCCGCCAGCGCCGCAGCGCCAATGGCAAAGCCCTTGCCAATGGCCGCAGTGGTATTACCCACTTCGTCCAGACCATCGGTAATCTTGCGGGTTTCTTCACCCATACCGGCCATTTCGGCGATACCACCTGCATTGTCTGCCACCGGGCCGTACGCATCGATGGCCATGGTAATACCCACCGTAGAGAGCATACCTACTGCGGCGATACCCACACCATACAAGCCGGAGAGCTCGGTAGAGACAAAGATAATGCCAGCGAGGAACAGTACCGGCAATACCACCGACTCCATACCCACCGCGAGCCCCGTGATCATTACAGTGGCAGGGCCGGTTTCACCAGATTTGGCAATTTTCTGTACCGGTTTACCACCGGTGTAGTATTCGGTAATCAGGCCGATAAATACGCCACCTACTGCACCGCATACCACTGACCACCAGACATTTCTGTCCAGCCCCATACCGTCCATCATAACAAAGGCCATGGCGACAAAAATAACTGGCGCCAGCAAGGTGCCGGAACGCAGCGCGGCCTCGGGAGCAGATGCGGAACGCATGCGCACTAACAGGATGCCTAATACCGATGCCACCAGGCCAATACTGGCCAGTGCCAGGGGCAGGAACATCATGCCCTCCCGGGTAGCGATAGTCATAGTCGAGGCAATGGCGATACAGGCAATCATGGCGCCACAGTAGGATTCGAAAATATCCGAACCCATGCCGGCGATATCGCCCACGTTGTCACCCACGTTGTCGGCGATGACACCGGGGTTGCGGGGGTCGTCCTCTGGAATTCCGGCTTCGATCTTACCGACAAGGTCGGCACCTACATCGGCACTCTTGGTAAAGATACCACCACCCACGCGGGAAAACAGCGCAACTGTTGACGCACCCATACCAAAGCCGTGGATAGCGTGCATTGAATGGCTGTCGCCGCCAAAGTACCAGTACAGCCCGCCCAGGCCGATAAGGCCCAGTGATGCCACGCACAAGCCCATAACTGAGCCGCCATAAAAGGCGATGGACAGCGCCTGGGCCTCACCGTGATTATGTGCGGCAACCGCGGTGCGCACATTTGCCTTGGTGGCGGCAAACATACCCAGGTAACCGGCTGTCGCCGAGGATATGGCACCCACGGCAAAGGCAATAGCTGTATTGGCACCCAGGGGCGACACGTAAATACCGATTAACAACACGCCGGCAAAGGCGCCCAGCATTTTGTATTCGCGGTGCATGAAGACCATGGCACCCAGATGTATTTGTTCAGAGATTTTGAGAGCGAGACCGCCGCCGTGATCGTGGCGCGTCATAATGTGGTAAATAATAAATGCAATCAACAGACCCACCGCACCCAGAATGGGAGGCAGGATAAAATATTCGTTCATGTATTAACCCCAGTTTTATTATTGAGCAACCTATCCATGCTACCTAATTTTATACGGGAGTAACAGGGTTTACTTGAGGCATCCCGAATGATGGTGCTGCGTGTTAGAAAACATAACCCAGGGTCAACGAAAATAGTACGGGGGCACGGCCTGTTTGTGTATACAAATCTATATTGAGTTCCTGATCACCTATTGTAACTGTACCAGTTGCCTTGCCCTCGACGTCCATGTAATACGCCTGGGCCGAAATTGCCAGTTTTTCCGTCAGCATAAAATCCAGCCCTGCTGATAAGGTCACTCCCCAGGAGTCCTCTGCTTTAATCTCAATATTATCGGCTCCAAAATATGGCGCCAGGTCAGGGTTAACCTTTATATCGCCCGACACCACATAGTTGAACCCGAGGCCCACAAAAGGCTGCCATTTTGAGTGTGAATCCATGGGGAAATAACGCGCGGTAACAACTAAAGGGTAAGCTTCCAACGATGAAAAAAGTGTTGTAGCAATGCAGGTCGCTGATAGCAGTAATAAATTAATTCTTGCCAAGATGAAAGAGCCCCAACCCTCAAGATAGATGTGTTTTTTTAATGTGAGTGTTAATAATAATCAGAGCTGCCTGCATTTCCAGCTGCATTTAATGACAATATAGTAGTCATATTATGACGGCAGGATTTCACCTGCTTAATTAACTATTTCGATTTTTCCCACAGACTTCAGGCATTGGCTCTCCGCAGACAGAGCGAAAGTTGCTCATTAAAAGTACTGCCGATACGGCACACGTGTATTGGCCTCCATCATATCCAGACTTTTACAGCTTGCATTCTGCTTTTTTTCGTATTACTGTTCATTTATACAGTACTGTTTGTATATACAAGAGAGGCAAGCTATGAGCGAAGCACTAGAGCAAATTATACAGAGCAACGACACCTGGCGCGGGCGCCACAATCATTTCATGGGCATTTCCGCCAACAGCGACGGCCGCGCTCATAATAACTACCGCAGCGGCCTGTCCACGGGCTATGGCACCCTGGATACCGAGCTACACCAGGGTGGGTGGCCGCGCAACAGCACCATCGAATTACTCAGTGACGGCTGTGGCATGGGGGCCATGGGCTTATTCCTGCCCGCCATGGAAGAGTTGAGTAAAAAGGGCAAGTGGCAGGCCTTTATTGCCCCACCCTATACACCCTATGCCCCACTGCTAGAGGCGCGGGGCATAGACAGCAACCAAATTCTGCTTATTCACCCCCGCAACCGCCAGGATTTACTGTGGAGTATCGAACAGGCCCTGCGCAGCACCACCTGCAGTGCTGTCTTCAGCTGGATGGGAGCGAGTGAGTACCGCTACAGTGAGCTGCGCAAGCTGCAACTGGCCGCCGCCGGCAGCGAGGCCCTGGCCGTGCTGTTTCGCCCCAATCACGCGGCAAAGAATCACGCACCCGCCGGCCTGCGTTTGCAAATGAAGGAATACCGCAAAGTGCATATCTTAAAGCAGCGCGGCGGCAACCAACACCTGGACATTACCCTGCCAGCCAGTGAAGATGTGCCCGGCCAACCACAACTGTGGGAGTTGCCCATCTACACAAATAGTGATCAGTGCAGTTCCGCATACGGGGCACAGGCGTTACAATAGTTGTCGCAATGAACGTAGATTCAAGGTGGAGCATTATCCTGTTTAAACACCCTGTTTTTCAGGCACCCAATCTCAAGGAAGTGACAAGATGCAAGAACTGCCCCACAACTACCTGGTCACGGCCAGTGCCCAGGCCGACAGCAATGTAGCTTTAAGCAGTAATGGCCTGCCCGACCTGGTCACCGGCCCACCCGCAGAATTCGGTGGCCCGGGCGATATATGGTCTCCCGAAACACTGTTTGTCGGCTCAGTTTCCGACTGCTTTATACTCACGTTTCGGGCTATTGCCCGTGCCTCCAAGCTCTCATGGCTATCTATAGAGTGTGTTGCCGATGGCAAGCTGGAGCGCGTTGAGCGCAGCACAAAATTTACGGCTATCGGCATCAAGGCAAGCGTGCGTATCCCCGCTGACATGGATGCCGACAAAGCCAGGCGCCTGCTGGAAAAAGCGGAGGCCAACTGCCTGATAACACAGTCTATGACTGCCACTGTTCACCTGGAGACAGTAGTCATTACCGAGGGGTAGTACCGGCTAAACCCAAATGGCAAATTAGTATGGGGGTAATGGGTTAAGGTCAGGTGATACTTACCCCCTCTCATCGTTCAATTATAGCCATTCGGATTTAGCCAGCTTCGATCAATACATCCACTTTCTGCTCTAATAGGGAAAGTGGCACACGGCCGTCTTTAAGCACTTCATCGTGAAACTGACGTATATCGAACTTGTCACCCATCGCCGCCCTGGCCTTTTCACGCAACTCAATGATTTTCAGCTTGCCTATCATATAGGCAGTCGCCTGCCCAGGCATGGCGATATAGCGTTCAATGGCCTTGGTGGAATCACCCACTGAGTTGGGCGTATTTTCAACCAGGTAGGCAATAGCTTCCTCTCGCGTCCAGCGTTTGCTATGAATACCGGTGTCGACAACCAAGCGGCAGGCGCGCCACAACTCCATCGCCAGACGGCCAAAGTTGGAATAGGGATCCTCATAGAAACCCATCTCCTTACCCAGTTGTTCCGTGTATAAGCCCCAACCCTCACTGTAGGCTGTAAAGCTGGTGTATTTCTGGAACTCCGGTACGCCTTGCAACTCAACAGATATCGCCAATTGCATATGATGCCCCGGCAGACCCTCATGGTAAGCCAGCGCTTCCATCTGATATTTAGGCATATCTGCCATCGCATACAGGTTGGCATAGTAGATACCGGGACGCGACCCATCGGAGGGGGGACCCTGGTAAAAAGCCTTACCGGCGGACTGTTCGCGGAAAGCCTCTACCTGTTTCACAATTAACTCAGATTTGGGCAGGATACCAAATGCCTCTGGCAACCTGGCCCGCATGGTGTCGATAATACGAACCGCTTCCGCAAGATAGGCCGCCCTGCCTTCATCAGTATCGGGATAATAAAACTGCTGATCTTCCCGCATAAACACGAAAAATTCAGTCAGGCTGCCTTCAAAGCCCACTTCAGCCATGATGACTTTCATTTCCTCGTGCAGCCGCTCCACTTCACGCAGGCCAATATTATATATTTCCTCGGCGGACAACTCCGTGGTGGTAAACCACTGCAAACGCTCTGCGTAGAATTCATCGCCTTTATCAAACTTCCATACGCCATCGGCATCGGGCGCTATCGCCGCCTGTATTTCCATTTCGGCAATCAGGCGAAGATAAGCGGGCTTGACCACCTCTAACAGGGCTTTTTTGGCGGCGGCAAGTAGCGTAGAACGCTGCTGATCATCTACATCAAGTGCAGTCACTTTGGCTTGAAAATCAGCCCACAGAGTGGAGTCCCCACTTTCTGTATCATAAGGTGCACCACTGATAATATTCTTTGCGGCCTGTATCATCTGCGGATACTGCCAGTCTGCCAGCAATAAGTTTTTCTCCTGGCGAATACGCATCTGCTCTATCACCTGGTCAAACCAGGGCCCGACATTATTCAAGCGTCCAATATAGGCTTCAGCATCAGCCACGTCTGATACCGTGTGAATATTAATGAGGTTACTGGCGACCTCGGTGTGGGGGCCGCGAAACTGGTGGATCACAAATTTATGGTGGCGAAACTCATCACTGGCAATTGAGCGCTGCAAGCTGGCCCGGTACAGGTCCCAGGAAAGACCTGAGGCCTTACCCATTAACTCTTTATCAAAGATACCCAACTGCAACAGGCGCGTTTCATTAATCCGGCGCGTTTCTTCCAGGTCGACCTCTGCATCTGAGTTCCATTTATCGTGATTGGTTTTGATACCTCTATAGCTGGCGGTATAGGGGTTCCTGTCCATATCAAGCGCGTAGTTCTCATCCAGGAATTCACGGAACATCTCCGCTGTAGTTTGCTCGTTTACGGCTATAGATTCCTGCACAGCCTCCGGCTGCTTTCCCTCACGGGAACACGCAGAAACAAGCCCAAAACCGACACAAAGTGATAGTCCAACTAAAAATTGCTTACTCAATATCCTGCCCTCATTGTAGAATTATACTATCCGGTAAGCTGCCGCAATATAGTCGCAGAATCGAAGTACACCCGCTCACAGACAATTTTAGTACCTTCAAAGATAAAAAATGCCGTCATCCTGCATTTGAATTCTTTACCCGTGGGCTCCATACCCATAAGTACGCCCTTGTGCGTACCCAATAACCAGAATTCCACAATCACCGCATCATCCGCATGGCGCAGTGAAATCAATTCATTGCGCTGGTCGGGGAAGGCGGCACGGGTTTCGCGATAATATTCCCGAACGGCCTCCTCACCATCGTGAATAGTGTCGATTGCAATCAGCTCATAACGAGGGTGGGAAAAGGTGTCGATGACCGCGTCGTAGTCATGGATATTTTCACCGTCCATGTGCGCACGAACAGTTTTTTCACGGGCTTCACGAAGTTCAGAATCTATCACTGTAGTTTCCTCTGTTATTGGCTTTTACTGCGGCGGGGCAGCATTCGAGTCAGCATGTTATCTTTCTGGACATAATGATGAAACAGCGCAGCAATGGTATGTCCAGCAATCAGGAAATAGCTTATCTCTCCTATTTGTTTGTGGATATCCTCGATGAACTCTGCTGTCTCTTTATTCTCTGCAATCAGCGAGGGTAGCTCAAGACCCCAAAAGGGCACGGGCTTTCCAGCGGCACTCAGAATCAACCAACCCGCTATCGGCATGCCAATCATTAATAGATAAAGTAAAAAGTGCAGGGCCTTGGCGAGAAGGTTCTGCCTGTTGCTGAGCGCCGGTACTATGGCAGGGGTGACCTGAACAAGGCGCACCCCCACGCGCACACACACCAGCCCCAATACGGTTAACCCCAGCATGAAATGCCACATCTTAAAGGCTTCCCTGGGGTCGCTGCCCTTGGGATACAACTCGCGCAGCTCAATACAGGAATACACGGCTAGCAGCAGCAAAAACATCAGCCAGTGCATGCTAATTGATACTGAGCCGTATCGGGTATCGGTGTTTTTCCAGGACATAGACAAACCTTAGCAATAAGCGACAACATGGCGTGATATATTAACAGGTATGGCATCATGGCCAGCATGGCATAGATCAATAAAACCGTTTGCAGGATTATACGTATGACACAAATTGAAAGTATGTCTGAACGCCCGCCGCTACGATTTTGGGGTTGGGGTTACGACAGCGAGCAGTTGTCGGAAGAAGAAAACAATTTGATAGATGCCATGGTGCAAATGTTGATTCCTAAGGGAGGCGCGGAAGTACCGCCACCCCAGGTTGAAGACTTCGACTTGCCCGTCCCTCGACTGCCCGTACCTGAACAGTTTCAAGGTTATGTCTCTATTACAGCCTACGACCGCCTCGTTCACAGCTATGGAAAATCCTATGCAGATATGCTTCGAATGTTTCTGCGTGATGTGCAGCATGCCCCCGACTGGGTAGCCTTCCCTAAAACAGAGGACGACATAAGCGACATCATTCAATATGCAGAAGCGCACAATATGGCCGTTATCCCCTTTGGGGGCGGCACCAGTGTCTGCGGCGGTGTAGAGGCCGATGTAGGGGACCAGTATGCAGCAACAATCAGTCTGGACCTGCAACACTTTAACCGCATTCTGGAAGTCGACACCAAAAGCCGTACCGCCCTGATTGAAGGCGGGATGCTGGGCCCAGACCTGGAGGCCGGGCTCAAAGAATACGGTTACACCCTGCGCCATTTCCCCCAGAGCTTCCGCTTCTCCACCCTGGGCGGCTGGATTGCCACCCGGGCCGGCGGGCATTTCGCCACCCTGTACACGCATATAGATGACTTTGTCGAATCAACCCGCGTTGTGACACCCAGCGGTGTTATGGAAAGCCGCCGATTACCGGGTTCGGGTGCTGGCCCCTCACCCGACAGATTCGTCATCGGCTCTGAGGGAACGCTGGGGGTTATCACCCAGGCCTGGGTTCGCCTGCAACAGCGCCCAATATGGAAGGTATCGGCAACGGTAACATTCAACACCCTGCAGCAAGGTGTAGAGGCGGTACGGCTTATTTCCCAGGCGGGCCTGTTTCCCAGCAATTGCCGTTT
>JAUVBI010000066.1 GCA_030591305.1 Pseudomonadota bacterium | reverse complement strand
CAGAATGAAGAGTCTGTTGCTGAAGTACGCGAACACTGGAAAGGACCTTTCCATTTTGGTGCGCCTGATGGCATCGTCGTTAATATGACTAAAGATCTGGTTTGGGTGCGTGAAGGTATCCTTCCTGAATATCCTAATATGCGCTCACCTCAGTTTGACTTTTCAAATGGGCAGTTAATTGTTCCATTGCCAACGACGGATCGAACAAAGATTCAGGAGCCATTTGTGCGTGAGCAGGAAATTGATCCGAAGAAATATTATCCTGAAGCTAATCACCCTGTACTGCTAGATGAATGGCCAGTGGAAAGTGATCTTGTTGTACCTTTGGATATCCTGCCAGAAAACCTGAAGAGTGGTATGGGTGCTGCATGGCGATTAAAGCAGAAAAACTTGGAGGCGAGCAATAAAAAGTAGTGATAACTATGAAAAAAACAACTTCAGTGAGAAGGAATACATTAATGAAAAGCATAACCGCAATAGCCGTAGTTTCTGCCATTGGCTTAACAATAAGCTGTGGTTTACCTGATGCCCAGGCCAGCAAAGAAATTATTCACGACGCCGATTACTACGTACTCAAAGCCACACATGGTAAGGCGTGGGCGGAAGAAGATTCTGAGCTGAATATAAAACTGGCGGCTTTGAAAAAGAAGTTTGGTACACCGCCCAATATTGTCCATGTCATGTGGGATGACACGCCGGTTGGGGAGGTTGGCATTCCGGAGCTCCAGATGCTGCGTGGTTTCAAAACCCCGAACATAAATAAACTGGCCGCAGAAGGCGCCAACTACATGCGCATGTACACGGAACCATCATGTACCCAAAGCCGTGCAGCCGTCATTACGGGGCGCCATCCTATTCGCAACGGCCTGATGGATGTCGGATTCCCGTATGAATACGGCGGTCTGGCCGATGAAGAAGTCACCATGGCAGAAGTGCTGGGGCCTGCTGGGTACGCCACCGCTTTTTACGGTAAAGCACATCTCGGCGATATTGAAGAAAGCTATATGACCAATCAGGGTTTTGATGAAGCTCAGTGGAATGGTTATAACCAGTACCCTATTATTTATAATCGACGCTCAGAGGTGGCAGGTGGCGTCTCACCTACAACCATTTATCCAGATATCTACCCTGACGATCCTTATGATATTGATAAGGGATGGCGTCCGATTGGGTTTCCTGCTGTTGTAGAGGGTAAAAAGGGAGGGCCGGTTAGAGAAACGGTTGAGCCGGGTGATATCGAAGGCTGGTACGCGATGATGCAGGACAATCAGGACAAGTCCATTGCATTCATCGAGAAAAACGCCAAGGCAAAGAAGCCTTTCTACCTGGCTTATTGGCCGAACATGCTCGCATTTCAGCCCTTCCCTGACAGAAAGACCCTGTCTGGGGGGTTCCTGCAAGAAGGGCTGACGCGTTTAGATCCTTTCATCGGGCGATTGATGGATGAGCTTAACGATCTTGGGATTGCAGAAAACACCATCGTATTGTTAATGGCCGACAACGGGCCAATGACACACAATGGCCCTCCTGGCATGGTCGAAACCCTGCATCGCGGAGGTAAGGGTGATTATCTGGAAGGCGGCGTGCGAGTGCCCTTTATGGTGTGGTGGCCGGGCATGATTGAAGCAGGATCCTTAGTTGGCGACATTATTCATGAAACCGACCTGTACACTACCTTTGCCCGTTTGGGTGGAGCCTTGGAGCATGTGCCGACAGATCGCATCATTGATGGCGTTGACCAAACATCATTATTAATCAATGGTGATTCACACAGTCGCAGAGACTACGTGCATATCTATACTGGCTCAACTTATGCAGCCACGGTCAAGGGGCGATTTAAACGCCATTGGATGGGTGATTTACCGGGTTTAGCCGGCGCGTCATTCTACGACCTGTACAATGATCCGCGTGAAGTGCAACCAAAAATGTTGCCCATGTTTCCTACCAAGGGCATGTTTAGTGTGATGCGAGCGCGCCATCAGGAACTGCTGGGAAAATACCCTAATAACCCAGAAGCCAGAGCTTTCCCCTGGACTGGGCTTGAAAACCCGCGGCCTGAGATAGTAAAGGCAGGCAAAGCACGATTTGATGCTGATGACGTTCCGTTTGATGTAAACGGTATACTGAAACAACGTCCTGAGTGGTCAGGCTTTGAGGAGGGTTGGGGAGTTAAATAAATATTTTGGCTGATAAACGCTGGGATATTACAATAAACAATTCTTCCGTCTATTATTATGTATTGAAGCGAACCGCCCGTGTGGCGGTTCTTTTTTTAGGCCGTGATATTTCTAACATCACTGCCTTATCTTGAGTGTAGAAATATGTCCGTAAAGAAAAGTCATGGTGCATTGTTTCGCTATATCAATGCGTTAAACATGTTTATATTTTTTAGTTTTACTATGAGTTTTCAGGTGAAAGCGGAAACAAGTGAAGAGTATTCAGTGATTGAATGGAAAGATCTTGTGCCTGCGAGTTGGCGTCGACCACTGATTGATCCTGATCCAACTAAGCATCACCATGTTGATGAAAGATCACTGGCATCAAAACTGGATAAGCAATATATAAAACTGGCGGGTTATATGCTGCCAGTTAAATTTACATCTAATGTGGTTTCTGAATTTATTCTAATGCCATATTTAAAGCATCATGTGAAAATCCACGCTCACCATGAGCCAAATCAAATGATTTACGTCAAATTATCTCAACCGCTAGAAGTAAGTAATCCATATTCGCCTGTATGGGTATCAGGTCAACTAGTGTTGAAATCTGTCGATACTTCTGAAGGTCATACTGGATACACATTACAAAAAGCTTCAATAGAAGAATATTTATATTAACTAACCTAAGCCTGGCTAGTTGTGGTTCTAGTTGCGGATATTTTCAGCACCAGAAAAAGTCGTTCAATGTAGCTTTATGAGGTGGGACTGTTGATTCGCAGCCAAAATTGACCCCCTTCCAGGGGGTCACATAAAGATCCTCCCGGCCGCAGTAGGGTAGTCTTCCCTCAGGGTGTCGTCAGTGGGTGCATGATGGTATTCATCCTTCCGTCGTGCACAGAATTCAGGCTATTTCGGTATCATTTCGTGTTAGAAACACGGTCCCCGTTCAGACTCATTTCATATTGAAAAAGGCTATATATACCAATATATAATAATAGTATATATTTATACAAAGGACTGAAAAAGGGTCGCACCATGGTTCAGGCATTAGCGAAACAAAGCGACAGTGAATTGGTGACCTCCTCGGTATTGCGCAGTGCGGATACCCTGGGTGTGACCTTGTCCCGGCTGGCGCGTGTGCTTGGGGTCGGTGAGGCGACCATGAAAAATTGTTCCCGTGGCACCGCCTCCCTGACCCGATACAAGCAGCAGGAACTGGCCCTCGGTTTGATCCGGGTCTATCGCGCACTGTATGCCATTCTAGGCGGCGATGAGGCGCAGATGAAGCACTGGATGCGCACGGTGAACCATCACCTGAGACAGCAGGTGCCGCTGGATCTGATCGAGACCTACCAGGGCCTGGCGGAAGTGAATCTTTATCTCGACGCCATGCGGGGTAGGGTGTGATACCTGCCGATCTGCGACAGACAATACACTGGCGCGGCCCGGCCTGGCGCATTGTGGAGAGCCAGGAGCAGGTGGCTACGCGAGCCGTGACGGGCTCGGCCGATGAGCAGGTGCGCCTGGAGGCTCTGCTGGACGAAAACAAACCGTCCTACCTGCCCGGTTCTGAACATCTGCACTGGTTACTGAAGACGCCGTTCCGCTACCCTCCATTACGCCACGGGTCCCGTTTTGGGCGGATGACCGACCCGGGTGTTTTGTACTGCGCCCGGGAGCTGGAGACGGCGATGACCGAATCGGCAGTCTATTTGTGGTTGTTCCGGGCGGCGCTGCAGGATATGGGGTCTTTGGCTGTCATTCGCTATGACCGGACCGCCATCGGGTTTGAGCTGGACAGTGCATCCTCGGTGGATCTGACCACCGCGGCGCTGGCGGCATTCCACGGGCGGATCTCTGATCCTGGCAGTTACGCCGATTCCCAGGCATTGGCGGTGACATTGCGGGCGGAGAAGGTGGACCTGGTTCTGTTCGGCTCCGCCCGGCAGGCGGGGGGCGTGAACTGCGCGGCATTGAGCCCCGCTGCGCTGGTGCCCGACCAGATTCCTTCGCAGACCCACTGGCATGTTCAGCTCGATGAGCAGGCTTGTTGGTGGGGAAGGCCCGGGCAAACAGGATTCGAGGTGGCCTACGAGGAGGTATCGGTTGCTGGCCGAATACCCCACCCGGCCTTGTGAGGATCACATTGCTTACGGCATGTCCATGCGATTGCAGTCCATGCTCGGCCTGCGGCACAAGGATTCCATCTTCAATGCCGGGAAGTCAGGAACTTCGACACTTCACCCCACCAGGCGGCTTCGGGGTTGTAGGGGAGCGAATTGTGACCGGCCTGGGCCTCGACGCGCAGCCACTTGGGGCCGGTATAGCTGTCGTAGAGTCGTCGGCCCAGACTGGTCGTCACCACCTCATCGCGCCCGGCGATTAGAAAGGCCACCGGACCCCGATAATGCGCCAGAGCCTCCACCGAATCATAGCGCTCGCTCAACAGGGTGCGAACAGGCAGAAAAGGGTAGTGGTGCGCCGCGACATCGGCCAGGCTCGAGAAGGGGGTGACCAGCAGCAGACCGGCCACCTGCTGCGGGAAGGTGGCCGCCAGATAGCTGGCAATGCCGCTGCCCAGGGACTCACCGATAACATAAATTGGTCGCGAGTCAGCCGCCAATAACGACTCCAGTGCCTGCGCGGCAGTGGCCTTGAAGGTGGCCGCAGACGGCGTGCCCTCCCTCGCCCCATATCCCGGGTATTCGAACAGGAACACTTCCCACTCATCCCCCAGCGCCTGGAAGCCAGCCACAAAATAATCCCGGTGCAACGCGTAGCCCGCGTTGCCGTGAAACACCAGCATGCGGTTGGGGGTGCTGCGGTCCCCGGTTGATTTCCAGCCGATGGCCGATCCATTGCCATCGCGCCAGGTTGTCAGGCCGATTCGCGCGGCCTCTTGCGACAACTCATCGGCCTGCGCCGTGCTGGGGAAATAGATCAAATGGCGCTGCAAGGTGGTGAACATGGTGAGCCCTCCCAGGACGAGCATTACCGGGACGACCTGCCGCCACCGAAACGTCACTATTCTTCCATGAAACGGTACTGCCGTCTCGCGCCATTGAACGTGGCAATGCCATCGTCTGGAAAGCGGAATGCGTCGTCACATTCAAGTTGTTCCAGCAGGTCGTCGTAGAGCGTCACAGGCAAGCTGGCGCTGTAGTGGTGCAATTGTCCAGTTTTCATGCGATTACCCAGATTATGGACGAATTATATCCATAATTATTATTATAATAATCGCCTAAAATATAGAATAATTATAGATTATAAGCGATTTATATTGGTGTGCTTTTACTCGCGCGGCAGATCATCCTGTGTGTCAAACCACGGTATGTGCTCTTCGAAGAACGCGTGTATTTGTGGTTTGAAGTCCTGTGGACTATCGAAGGCATTGAGGTACAAATCGATCTCGTCACCCCTGCGCACTGTTTCGTATGAGATGGGCGTTGCGCAAATCGCGCAATGGCTGCGCGTAACGCCCTCAGATGATTCGTACAGCGTTCTGACGCCGCTAAAGCGGACATGATCCGATTTAAAATTCACGAAACAGGTGACCGGCGAAGCGGTGTGGCGCCGGCAACTGGCGCAGTGGCAATAGGATACCCACTGGGACTCTCCGTCTGCCTCGAAGCGTAGTTGACCGCATAGGCAGTGGCCGCTGTGCATGTTGTTCCCTCCAGAATGTCATATTGGTGGCAGTGACGCTTCTCTTTAACGCGCTATACTGATCTATTCAATTCCCAGTCCCCAAGGTATTACATCACCATGCGCAATTATAGAGTGGCAGGCAGGGCGCCAAAACACATATTTGCCCGGCTATTGATGCTGCTGCCCTTATGGGGGGCAGCCTCCTACGCCGCTGACATCGATGACGCCGTCAAGAGTGTTGTGGCGGGCAGTGCGCCTGAGCTGATCGCTACTTTCAAGCAGTTTCACCAGAACCCGGAGCTTGGTTTCCAGGAATTCGAAACCGCGGCCACTATTGCAGCACATATGGAAAAGCTGGGCTATAAGGTGACCACGGGAGTCGGTGGCACCGGAGTGGTCAGCGTGCTGGAGAACGGCCCCGGCCCAGTCGTGTTGTTTCGTGGCGATATGGATGGCCTGCCCGTTGCGGAGGTGGTCGATATTGGCTACGCCAGCACTAAAACGACGGAGGATCTGGCGGGGGTGACCGTGCCAGTTATGCACGCCTGCGGACACGATGCACACTCCGCCTGGCTGATGGGCGTAGCCGAGGTAATGATGACGCTGAGAGACCGTTGGTCCGGGACCCTGATCCTGGTCGCACAACCAGCGGAAGAGTTGCTGTCCGGCGCTCACGCCATGGTTGCCGATGCGATTCTGGATATCGTGCCCGAGCCTGCTTACCTCATCGCCGGGCATCAAATGCCGTTTTGGCCGGTGGGCTCGGTGGCCCTGACGGACGGCTATCGTATGGCCGGCTCCATCCAGATGGATGTGGTGTTCAGAGGCAAGGGCGGCCATGGGTCCATCCCGCACCTGACCATTGACCCTGTGGTGATGGGGAGCCAGGCGGTAATGGCCTATCAAACCATTGTCAGTCGTTTGGTCGACCAGAGTAAGCCCGCTGTACTTACCGTAGGCTCTTTCCAGGCGGGGCTGGCCAATAACGTGATTCCCGACAGCGCAACGCTCAAGCTTAACCTGCGCTGGTACGATCCGTCGGTGAGAGACGCAATGGTCGACGGCATCAAGGCGGTTTCCGACAATGTCGCCAGGATGTATGGCGTAGCTGCTGACGACATGCCAACTTACACCATAAAGTCAGAGGTGCCACCCGTGTTCAATGACCAGGATCTAGCGCAGAGGGCCGGGGCTGCCATGAGAAACGCGTTGGGTGACGACCGGGTGCTGGTGGCAGGCGCGCGCTACATGGGCTCTGAAGATTTTCATATGCTGGCGGGTAAGGACTCCAGCGCCAAAGTGCTTATGGTCGAAGTGGGCAGTGGCCCGCCAGATGTGCTGGCACAAATGAAGGCCGGGAATTTCCCCGCCTATCCCCACAACCCCAACTTCTATATGGAGCCGGAGGCGGTGCTTTACGGCGCCCGGGCGCTGAGCGCTGTTTTACTCGACATTTTGGGAAAAGACGGTGATTCCAAGTCGAAAATTCACTAAGTTGTATCTGAGAGGTGGCTCATGAGTAAGGTAAAACTTTCCAAAGAGGAAAAAGAACTCCTTGATTCTGTTGAGTTGGGGGAATACGAATCAGTACTCACTGGAGCCCGAAAGAAGGAATTGGAGGCTGTGGCCGCCAATACCTTTAAGAAAGACAAACGAATTAACATTCGGATATCAAATCGAGACCTTGTTGCGGTTCAGTCCAGGGCCTCTGAGGAGGGCATCCCTTACCAGACGCTAGTTTCTAGCATTATCCACAAGTATGTATCTGGTTCTTTGCGTGATATAGCAGCTAATAAGAAAAGGCAAAGCGACGCGTAAACACGCGCTTTCTTTTGGTGTTATAACCCTCAAAATTCAATAATTCCCGAGTGTGCCGGTAAATAAAGATGAATAAGGCATTAACGGAGAAAGTAGCGGCCCTGCTCAGCGACTGTAACGCCATGTCCCTGGCGACTTGTGACGATAATATTCCCTGGGCGGCCAGTGTGTTTTTCGTGGCGGACGACGCATTCAATCTGTACTTCGTATCAGGGCAGAGCAGCCGCCATAGCCTGAATGTTGCGACAAACCCCAGTGTTGCGGTCACGATCAATAAGGATCAAAGCGACTGGTTCAGCATCAGAGGCTTGCAGATAGAGGGGCGTGTATCCATCTCGCCGGCGCAGGAGCGTGAACGGGTTTTGGCCTTGTATCTGGATAAATTCCCCGACTTGTCCAGGCTTCGTGACAACCCGTCTAATGAGCAGGAAAAACTCATTGTGGATAGACTCCTGGCCAGTGACTTTTACCGGGTAGCGCCGCGCAATATCCGCTTGATAGATAATAGTATGGGCTTTGGTTTCAAGGCGGAAATTAAACCGCCTGACTGGGAATAACAGAATTACAGCTAAACAGTTTGGAGGACATTCACTCTCCAGCACCTTTCCACCGCTTTACCGTGCCGCAGTCGATATCAAACAGATCGAGAATTCTGCCCACGGAATGATCCACGATGTCTTCCAGCGTTTGCGGTCTGTTATAGAATGCCGGTACGGGGGGTGCGATGATAGCGCCCAATTTCGCCGCTTTAAGCAATAGTTCACAATGACCGAGATGTAAGGGTGTTTCCCTGGGCATGAGCACCAGCGGGCGACGCTCCTTCAAGGTTACGTCGGCTGCCCGGGAAATCAGGTTGTCGGCGAAGGAATGCACGATCGCTGAAAGTGTCTTCATGGAACAGGGAGCGACAATCATTCCATCCGTTTTGAAAGATCCGCTGGATATTGAGGCTGCCTGGTTGCCCGGGTTATGCACGATGTCGGCCATGGACTCGACCTCCTGAGCCGAATAGTCCGTTTCCAGCTCGATATTCATGCGGCCGTATTTGCTCATTATCAGATGGGTTTCCACCCCGGGCAAATCCTGTAATGCCTGTAGCAAGCGGATACCATATATAGCTCCGCTTGCTCCTGAAATTGCTACAACCAGTCTCATGATCTTCTCCAATTCAGTCGACAAAATCGGCCAGCTTCACTCGGCCTTCACCGCGTGCGCGCAGCCTGACAAACTCTTCGCGCCGATTGTACTCGGCCAGGGACGGCTTTGTGGCGTCGATCGCCCAGCGGTTATTGGGCAGTGGTCGGATATCGTCGGGGCTGAGGATGAGTGTGGTCAGTGGCTCTGGCAGGCCGCGCGTGCCGTTGAATGACTCCACATTGTTAATCCCATCGGTGCGGATGGACAGGGCAAACAAAACATCATCCATGTTGTAGATATCCACGTCCTCATCCACCACGATACTCAGGCGCGGTGACATGGGGTTAGCCATGGCGGTCTGCATTACCTCGCGCACCTCCAGTGGATTATTCGCCGTCATCTGGATAATGGCGCAATTGCCACAGGAGCGCAGGGGCATATGAATATCCTTCACGGGCAGTCCCTTGGCCTGCAGCATACTGAACAAGGGAGGGATGGTGATGAATTCCGCCAGAGAATGATGTTCGGTGAACCGTGTGGGTTGGATGTGTCGGTAAATGGGATTCTTGCGCATGGTAATTGCGGTCACATCAAAAAACGGTTCCATGCTCAGGATGGGGGCGTAGCTGTCAGAGTGCGATGACGCATGCAGGTATGACGCTTTCTCGGGGTCGATATAGCCCTCTATAACGATCTCTGCCAGCGCTGGAATTTGCAGGTCCACGGTTTCGGCTTTAATGGTGGGGACAGGTCCGCCGATAATACTGGCGATGAGGTTGAGCTCACTGAAGCCCTCGTGCGGGCCGGTATAGGCGGCGCCGATCTCATAGGCCGGGTGGCAGCCGATCACCAGCGCCATGGGGCAGCGCTCCCCTCGCTCCTTCCAGGCCTGGACATTACGCGCGGTATGGCCGGGCAGCATAAAGAAATGGATGCGTTGGTCGCCGATCACTTTTGCCATGGTGAAAAAAGTGTTGTGGTTGCCCTCAGGGTCGCGAGTAACGCCCATACCGCCGCTGATGGTTGGATACAGGAAATCTTCTGCCTTGAGGCCCAGGTGGGGAAAATCGTAACCTTCACTCGGGATAGGAACCGGCAGGCGCGACAGGCGGGCTTCATCGCCCTGCCAAACAATCTGTTTGACAGGCGCATTCTCTATTTCCACAGTGGGGCCGGGCCCCTGAGCCAGCTTTGCGACATAACCCGGTATCACCGCGCCTGGCCCTCCCTCAATACCCAGCGCCAGAGCCTGTGTATCCCTGAATCGAGTCAGGCAGTCGGTAATGGAAAAGCCGGGGAAACCCTCGATGTTATTAAGTAACAGTGGCCTGGTGGTTTCGGAGCACAGGGCGGCCACCTGGGAACCGGGGTCCACAGGCTTCGATACCTGTACAGTTTGCGGCGCTACCTGTTCAAGAAATGTGCGGAGATCAGCTTTGCTATAAGACATATATTATAACCTTTATGGGATAATTCGTGTTTCCAGAGAATATATGATCAATAAATTATAATATAAATATTCAGGCGAATGATGGAAAGGTTAAAAATCCGCAAAAATGCCCAGTTAGGAGGCGGATCAAGAGCTTTACTTCAGGGTCCTGGAGGGCAGCTGCCTATACATCGCCCGATAAGCCTGGGCAAAATGCCCGGACTGGGTGTAGCCGTGCTGCCGGGCGATCTCCTCCACAGTGGTAGCGCGTTTGTCGGAGCTCAGCAACTGGAGATGAACACGATGCAGACGCAGGGCATTAAGGTATTGCTGGGGAGATATGGCGAATCGATCCAGGAATGCGTACTCGAGCGTCCTCTGGGACACGCCACTGTTATTGACCAGGTCGAGAACACTGATATCCTTTGGTGACCGGCTGGCAATCATGTTCAGGCTCAGTTGCATTGCCCGATGTCGCTTGCTCCTGCCCTCACCGCGCGAGTGCGCGGTGGAGTGATCCAGGCAGTTCAGGATTTCGAAGCAAATTTGCCTTTCCACCTCTCCCGTAAAGAAAGTACTGATTTTACTGTTCCCGTTTATGGCCTTCCGTATCAGGTCGACCAGCATGAGTCGCAACCTGGATACCTTGTCGGGATGACAGTGCGCGACAGAGCCGGCGTCTCCCAGGAAGTCGGTAACATCTCTGTCAAAAAAGCTTCGTGCCGCATTTTCAAGAAGATCGTTGCGCAAGGCCAGGGTAAGAATATGAAAGTGGTTGAGAGAAGTTGCCCGGAATTCATCATTCGCGGGAAAGACAATCAATGACCTGGGTGTGATCCCCCGGTTCGACCATTTGATCTCGGAGCACTGGGGTGCCATCAGTGCGAAAGCCCGATACCCCGGGGCTGGGTTGCCACGTTGCTCGAACTGCGCGCTCAATCTGGACTGGGCCAAAAATAAGGTGTCGGATTGAATCTGCTGAAGTTCGAAGTCACCTTCCGAGCGACTCAGTTGCACAAAATCGACATCCCAGCCACCGAGGTTCTCTGCCAGCTCCTCAAATAATGCATAGCGATGATGTATTGCTACTGGCTCCATAGTGCCACCTTCGGCAGATCGATTTCGGCGGTCGACAGAGCTTAGCTTGCCGGACTTCACCTGAGTGAGCACCCATTATTTTGCGAATTTTTAACTTTAACAGGATGGGGAGTCATTGCTGCCCCCTTTGCGCTACGTATTCGCACATAATATCGCCCCGGTGACTTACTGCCTATCCGGGTAAAACATCCGGGCAAAACCACCTTAATTACACAACCTGTGGGAGATTTTACGGATGAGACGACCAGCTTATGTGATTGCCCTTATCGCCGCCTGGGGCCTGACTTTTTCGGCTGCCTGGGCACAGCAGCAGCCGGACCCCGAGCTGCTAAAGGCAAAGGAGTTCTTCTCCACCGCCGGCATTCCTGGCGACAAATGGATCGAGGGCGAGACGATGTTTCCCTACGTCGCGCCAGCTCCCCACTTCAATGCGGCCATGCTCTACTACCCGGGCACCGAAGAGCTGCAACCGGACGAAGCTCGAGTCACGTTTATGGGCTCAACTTTCTACCCGAACGAATCCCAGTCCGGGATGAGTATCTTTGTGCAGCTCGGAAACGGTGACAACTTCGTGTTCGACATCGGCATCGGCTCTATGCGCAACTACAATGCGTTCAGCATTCCATTGAACACGATCGATCATGTGTTCTTAACCCACCTGCATATGGACCATATGAGCGATCTCGCGTACTTGCTCATGTTCCGGGGCTTCATGGGTGGCTGGCATCCGCTTAATATCTACGGTCCCAGTGGTTCCGAGCCCCAGTACGGCACTGCTCACATGGTCAAGCACATGTTGGCAATGACCGCCTGGCACAGGGACAGCTTCAACGGCTTCCCGATCGGCGAGGGCTACGACCCGGTGGTTCACGAGTTCGACTTCATGAAAGAAGGTGGGGTGGTCTACGATGCCGGCGGCGTGAAGGTCACCCACTGGCCGACTTCACACACCAAGGACGGAGCCACCAGCTACAGGCTGGACTGGAGCGGGCGGAGTATCCCGATGTGATCAACGAGACGATCGAGGCCAATGAGATCCCGCCGGAAAAGTGGTACCCAAAGGGGCATATGCCAGTATTGGTGCGGGAGTGGCCTTTGAGCAAGGATATAGAGATTCCCAACCCGTTTGCTTCTCCTGTGGAGTAGGGTGAGGCTGCACCGACCTAATATCACGATAGGAATTTATACGGCTAACTTAAAGAATACCATGTTCCCCGACCTGCACCGTGACGTTCTATATATCCATTTTTATGTAGGGATTTCATATGATCCTTAATGGTGCTTTTGCTGGTGCCCGTGGTTTTTGCGGTATCAGCAATGGTTACTCGCCCGTGTTCGCGCGCGATTTCCAAAATTTGCACGGAGAGTTCGGGGAGGTCGCCAAGGATAATGCGCTCCCGTTTGATCTTCACCTCAAGGCGTTGCTTTTGTTTACTCAAAGATTGTAAAAAATAAGTGAGCCACGGTTGCCAGTCAGGCGTTTCTGTTCTGAT
>JAUVBI010000295.1 GCA_030591305.1 Pseudomonadota bacterium | reverse complement strand
TCATCATCTGCACACTGTCTTCATGCGCTTCGGCCTGACCGTCGCCGGCATCCAGGGCTGCATTGTCCAGGAACTGTTGCAGTGGGGAAAGGTCTTCTCCCTGAGCCTGAAACTGTTTCCCGGCAACCACCAGCTCTTCAAGGTTCTCAACCCGGGCCTGGCCTTTTTCTCCCTTTTCTTTTTGGAAAAATGCGATCAGGCCAGCCTCGTGAACTGTGTGCTCTATGAGGTCTTGCAGGGGCAATTCATCTGTACCGGAGTCGATTTCATTAATCAGTACCGTAAAGCCCTGCAGAGCCTTGAGCGCCCTGGGGGGCAAAAGCTTACCCTGGATAACCTCATCAATGGCCTGCCACAGGCAGACATCCCGATTGCGTGCACACTCGCGCACTACGTCCAGCGTTTTCCCACCAATTCCCCGGGTGGGCGTATTGATAACCCGCTCCAACGCGGCGTCATCAGCGCGATTAACCAGTAAGCGTAAATAGGCAAGGGCGTTGCGAATTTCCATGCGCTCATAAAACCGATGCCCACCGTATATACGATAGGGAATGGCCTCTCTGAGCAGGGCCTCCTCAAGCACCCGGGACTGAGCGTTGGAGCGATACAATATCGCCACTGAACGGCGATTGTTGCCATCCTCCAGCCACTGCCCTGTTTGCTCAACAATAAAGCGCGCCTCATCCTGCTCGTTGAACGCCGCATAGAGTGTTATGGGGTCTCCGGACTCTCCATCGCTCCACAACTCTTTCCCCAGACGACCAAAGTTGTTGGTGATAATACCGTTGGCCGCCTGTAAAATAGTCTGGGTGGAGCGGTAATTCTGCTCCAGGCGCACCGTTTTAGTCTCGTTAAAGTCTTCACTGAAGCGCTGGATATTTTCAATTTTGGCGCCTCGCCAACCATAGATGGACTGGTCGTCGTCCCCCACCGCGACAATGGGTATCTGCGTACCGGCCAGTACTCTCAGCCAGGCGTACTGAATCGTATTGGTGTCCTGAAACTCATCCACTAGAATCTGGCGGAACCGCCCCTGGTAGTGTTGCAACACCGAGGGATTTTTTAGCCAGAGCTCATGTGCCCGCAGCAGCAACTCGGCAAAATCCACCATGCCCGCGCGCTGGCATGCTGCCTCGTATGCACGATAGACCTGCAGCATGGTCTGCTGATAATAGTCACCGACGGCCACCTGTATGTGTTCCGCGCGCAAGCCCTCATCCTTCTGCGTATTGATAAACCCCTGGGCCTGGCGGGGCGGCCAGCGGCCGTCATCAAGTTGCAGTTCCTTACAAATACGCTTGACCAGGCGAAGCTGGTCGTCACTGTCCAGAATCTGAAAGTTTTGCGGCAGCCCCACATCTTTCCAGTGAGCCTTGAGCAGGCGATGGGCAATGCCATGAAAGGTGCCCAGCCACATACCATGGGCAGGTAGCTGAAGCATTTCCTCCACCCGGCTGCGCATCTCCTTGGCCGCCTTGTTGGTAAAGGTCACCGCCAGAATCGAATAGGGAGAAAAATCGTGCGCTCTGATCAACCAGGCAATACGATGAACCAGTACGCGAGTCTTGCCGCTACCCGCTCCGGCAAGCACCAGCATATTACCCGGTTCGGCGGCGACAGCATCCCTTTGGGCGTCATTGAGTGGAGAGAGAATATCAGATACATCCATCGGCGCATGGTATCATTCCCCGAATATGAATAGCGACGATAAAGACGATCATCCCGAGTTAAGCACCCAGTGGGGGGATGAAGATTTCTCCAGCGATGAACCGTTTCAAGACGAGGCCGGTTTAGACGTCGAGTCCGAGGAAACCTGGCACGACGATAACAACCAAGAGGAAAGCTATGTAGAACCATGGCCCCTGGGACTGATCGCCGTGGCAATCATCGCCCTGTTACTGCTGGCAGCCGGTGGCTACGGCGTCATACAGCAACGCAGTGCTATGCAGGAAGAAATTCGCCAGCTACAAGCGGCTCTTGCTACGACCTCCAGCAATACTGAAGTCGCTGCCAGCCGTCAGGCACGCAGGGCCCTGCAGCTTAAAAATGGGGCACTACAGCTCCAGGTTGATAGTTTACAACTGGAAAACCGGGGCCTGACAGAGAGTCTGGCCAACTTGAAGACCGAGACGGAAAGCGAGACCGCCGCACGCACAGAAGTGGTAGTCGAATCAGTGGCATCCAGGCCCGACCCAGAACCCGGGAGCCCAGTGGAGAAAAAAGTTGCCCCCATCAAAACCTCAATGGTTGAATCAACGCCAACAAGCCCCACCTGGTTTGTCAATTTCGGTTCCTACACACGCGAAGCCGTCGCCGATAGCTGGGCCTCCCGAATAGAGTCTGCCCAGGGTAAAGTTGCCGTGGTCTCTGGTAACAAGGGGGGTACCCACTATTTCAGGGTACGAATAATAAACTTGCCCAGCAGGGAAATTGCTGAAAAAATAGCACGACAGCTGGAGCAAACACACCGCTTGCCCCGTTTATGGATTGGCAAACAATGACAAAGGAAAATACTATGCCTTTAATTAAAGCAGCAATACTCGGTCTTTTAGTCGTCAGCACTTACGCAACAGCTGGTGACTGCATAAATCCCGAAACCCCCGCAATACCCGACGGCGCCAGCTCTACCATAGAGCAAATGATCGCAAGCCAAAAAGCGGTAAAGTCCTTTCAGGCTGCCAACATAGAGTACATGGCCTGCATAGAGCCGGGGCTTACTGCCGCCGGAGTAGATCTCGAGGCTGCATCAAAAAACGATAAAGCTGCGGCCCAAGCGGCCTACGACGAACTGGAAGCCGCCTACAACGACGCCGTTTCAGTTGAAGAGGAGGCCGCCGACCAATTTAATGCTGCAATCCGGGAATACAAAGGCGCCAATCCGGGCTAAAAAAATACACTGCTTCTCTGCTATCGACGTCGTTGAGTATAGGCCGCCGCGCCTGCAAGAGACAGCGAGAGGACAAGCAATGCGAGAGGGCCCATTACAGGTACAGGAGTTGTTGGCGCGGATCCGCTTATAGCTCTCCCCGAAACCCCCGGCGGCTCAGCCACACAGGCTGGCGATGCCGAGGGGTAGGACAACGTCACTTCGCTGGTCGGGTTAACCGATATGCGCAAAATGGCGTTGGGACGTACGGTGCTAGGCACCTGAACCCATTCTCCGTTGACAAATTCCCATCCCGGCCATCCTGTGGGGTTCCCTTCGCTGTCAACCACCGCTCCCGGCCACAGCACACGACCTCCCGTTAATGGCTGATCGGTCAGCCTCTGTACTACCAGC
>JAUVBI010000284.1 GCA_030591305.1 Pseudomonadota bacterium | reverse complement strand
CCGGAAGATTCGGCCCCCTTCTTTTCAACGAACACAATATCGTGGTCCAAAAAAGGTTCCGCCAGGCTGTCATCTTTCACCCACTTCTGACCGGTATTACGGAACGCCTGAATCTCCAGATCGTTTGCGATGACATAATCTACCAGGCCATCGTCATTTAGGTCAGCGGGGGTCAAGCCGCGACTCTGCACCACTACATCGCCATCTGACTCCACGTAGGCCAGGGAAGAAATATCTTCGTCGAACAACGATTGTGTATAGGCGGCATCCGCCTCCCAACCGTGCCCGGTGCCAAGGAAAATGCCCCGTTCATCCTCTCCCTGGTCGGCCCGAGTACGCACAATATCAGCCAGTCCGTCGGCGTTTACGTCCAGCATCTCGAAGCCCCGCACGTGGCCATCAGATACAAATGCATCGAAGCCCTGCAACGCAGAAGACAAGCCCGCATGACGCAACCATCCATCACCCGTATTGAGATAGACCGCACGCACGGAGATTGGCCTGCGCTGCAAATGATAGTAAAGGCCCTCGCTGCTGCGCATGGACCAGAGTATGTCTACACGCCCGTCACCGTTGACGTCAGCAAGCAATACCCCCTGAGATTCGCCGCCGGTGCCCACAAGCGAGAGTGGTTCTTCCGTTTCACTGCTGAACTCCGGCTTGTAATTGCACTCGGCGGGCAGGCAACCTTCAATAGGCTCCCTCGCGTCACACTCCTGTGGAACGCAATCGTCGGGATCATCCTCAGAGCCGGTACAGTGGGCTGGCGTACAACCCTCAAAATACCCCCAGCCCCCATAGCAGTGGGGGGCAGTGCAGACTTCTGCTTCACCGGCAAAATCGGGATCGTAGCGCACCGGACCTTTCAGTGTGCCGAGACTATCTGTCCACACCTCGCTGAGTTGCCATGCCTGCCCGGTGTTCAGCCAGACTTGCCGACGATCCGGGGTGGCAATAAAGATATCGGGCAAACCATCTGAATTGACGTCGGTGAACCTCACGCCGGTATCAGCGGTATTTTCATCGATAAGTGGCATACCGATCTCAGCCAGGGAAGCACTCCAACCATCGTTCAGGGAAAAACCACCATCACCCGTGCCCAGCCAAATTTTGTTTCCCACACCATCGATCGCATCTGCGTAGTTGTCACCGTTGACATCAATAATTCTGCCGCCGGTGTCCAGCCCCTCGGCATCGGCAAGATCTACTGGCAGAGAAGAGGAAGAGCCACTACTCCACCCCAGCTCGCGTTCGGTATAATCGATCGTCCGCAGGGTAACTCTGGAACTGCCGTCAGACCCCACCAGTGCCACTGTTCGCAGCATGGACAGAGCATTCAAAGTGTTTTCCTGATATTCAAACACATAGCGGCGAGTTAGCGCTCCGGCAGCATACACCGAAATGCTTGCCAGACGCTTCGATATAACTTCACGCAAGGGCCCGTTCCCATCGACAAAACCACTGTATAAGCTACGGGTGTCGGGACGGTCCTCGTACTCAAAAACAACGCTGTGTGCACCGGGGTCAGAACCATGGCCTGTGTAGCGTATTTCCGTGGGTAGAACCATTCCACCGGTGTTTTCATAGTAGTAATTGATGGTATTGCCGCTGGCGTCCTCCACCTGGTCCAGCAGCCAGCGCTGTCCATCAATACGACTGGCAGACGAACTGCCAAAGCGGTGCACCATGCCCTCGCCGTTAAACATCTCCCAGCCATCGCCGCTACGCTTGAACATACGGTAGGCACGCTCTAGTTTTGCCCTGTATACACCACTACCGGTATCGACCAGTTCTCCACCAGCACCGACCAGGGAAAAGGCATAGGAACCGCTGCTTAGCGCGGCAGGGGTTCCGTCGCCGCGCCACTTTTCCACGCGCCCGAGATCCATGTGCCACCCCGGACCGAGCAGTCCCTGGCCGCTTGAAGAGCTGTAGGAGAGGATGATCTTGGGCTCCATCTGACGCCGGCCCGTGCTGACCACAATCGGGATAGAATCAGTGAGGGCGCCCAGGGCAGAAGCAACCCCCACACTGCTGGGACCACCGAAGGCATCGGGAACAGGATTAGCTTCCTGTTGCTGGGCGGAGGCATATCCGGCCACAATAATCAGCATCCAGAAGAGGAACAGTCGCATTACAATCGACGAACTGCCGACACTCTTCCAGACTCTAATATCTCCACCGACCTCTTTCGCCGTGGCCCATGCAGTCATTCTGTTCCCCAGGTTCTGACTATTCATCTCGTTTCCACCTTTCCTGTTTGATTCCAATGCAACGTTCGCACACAAAAGAAAACCAACACTCAAAATTGCCCTTAAACAAGCTACTCTTCACCTCGTGCTTAGCATGCACTTTCACGGTAGGAGACTGCCATGCCCCAAGCAATGACCACAATCAATGTGTGGTTACTTTCGCCAGCCAGATCCGGGCATCATTCCACTATTAATTGATCGAAATCATAACTGCCGATACTGCGAACCGCATCTCAGCCTTTTGCTCTTCATGGCACCTTTATTTCTGTATGCTTTGCAGCATCTTCCACATACAATTCACGCAGCGCGGCGACACGCTCGTATTAAGGCATATATTGAGTGATATCAAGCGTGAATTACCGCCCCTTTTTCAACAATACCCCGCACTGGCTACCTCTACCCCGTGGGTTGAGTTAGCTGAGCTTCCCACGCCCGTAGAGCACTTAAAGAATCAAACCAACAGTACGTTATCTATGCCGAACCTGTGGCTCAAAAGAGATGACAAAAGCTGTACCCTGTATGGCGGAAACAAGGTCAGAAAGCTGGAATTTGTGCTGGCGGAAGCCCTGCACCTGGGTAAGACGAAACTGGTAACCTTTGGTGCAATTGGCACAAACCATGGTGTAGCCACCGCTATTTTTTGTCATAAGCTGGGTATCGTGTGCACGGTTTTACTGTTCGACCAACCGCTTACGAAAATCGTGCAAGACAACCTCAAGTTAATGCAGTGCTTCGATGCTAATCTAAAATACAAGGGCTCGTTGTTTCAAACGGTGCTTAGCTTCTATTGGGCCAGGTTGCTGGGGGGACGTGATACCTACTACCTTTTTGCCGGCGGCTCTAACCTCGCTGGCTGCATCGGGTTTGTTAATGCAGCCTTTGAGCTGAAACAACAAATTGAACAGGGAGAACTGTCCGAACCAGACATAATTTATTGCCCGGTTGGCTCCAATTCTACCGCTGCGGGGCTGACCCTGGGATGTAAATTGGCAGGATTAAAAAGTAAGGTGATTGGCGTCAGGGTTGCACCTGCCCATCTTGGTATTTTCCCCGCCTGCACCACTAAAACCATTTACACCTTAATGGCACAAACCTACAAACTCCTCAAGAAAAGGGACAAGTCAATTCCGGATATCACACTCCCAGACATCAACCTGGACGAAGAGTTTTATGGGGATGGTTATGGGCACGCCTCAAAACCAGGAGCCGAAGCCACCAGATTATTTGCTCAGGCTGGCGTAAAGTTGGAACCAACCTACACAGCCAAGACCGCCGCTGCGGTCCTCCAACAATGCGCCGAACACCCAACTAAAAAAGTATTGTACTGGCACACTTATAACTCAGCCGATATG
>JAUVBI010000090.1 GCA_030591305.1 Pseudomonadota bacterium | reverse complement strand
GTCCATAGAAGATATCCTGGATGCTTTCGAGGCTGCACAGCAAGCGCACCCGGTGGCAGACCCGCGTCTTATCCTGATTCACTCCCAGATGGCTCGAAAAGATCAAATTGTGCGTATGAAGGCCCTGGGTATCACCCCCAGTTTCTTCTCCGCCCACACCTGGTACTGGGGTGACAGGCACCGCGATATTTTTATGGGCCCCGAACGGGCCGCCGTCATGAGCCCGGCAAAGTGGGCGCAGGATAACGACCTGCGCTACAGTTCTCACCTGGATACGCCGGTGACACCCATGCTGCCCCTGCAGGCTGTATGGAGTACCGTTCACAGAATTACCTATGGTGGCGACGTACTTGGCCCCGAGCAGCGAGTGGGCGTGATGGAAGCACTGCGCGCGGTAACCATCGACGCGGCCTGGCAGGTGTTTGAAGAAGATAACCGCGGTTCTCTGGAGCCGGGTAAGTTCGCAGATATGATCATTTTATCGGGCAGCCCATTGGATGACCCCATGGCCATGCGCGAGCTGCAAGTTGAAACAACCATGGTAGGTGGTGCGATAATTTACAAAAAGCGCTGAGTAATAATAATCCAGACACGGGTAACCTATATGACACTGACAAGACTGACATTGATTCTGCTGTGCACGACCTTGAGTGTTGCCTGCTCCCGGGAGGAAGCGGCGCCCGCGGTGGAAGCCGCTGCGCCGGTTACAGCGGAAATGTTACCCGATGTCGAGTGGCTCAAGCACGGCCGCGATAATACCGAGGCACGCTATAGCGCACTGGCCGATATCAATACAGAGAACGTCGGTGAACTGGCCCTGGCGTGGCACTTTGATTACCCCACAAACCGTGGCATGGAAGCGACGCCGCTGGTGCGCGATGGTGTGATGTACAGCACCGGTTCCTGGAGTATCGCCTACGCCCATGACGCAGCCAGCGGAGAGCTGCTGTGGATGTACGACCCCAAAGTACCCCGGGACTGGGCGTTGCATGCCTGCTGTGATGTGGTCAACCGTGGCGCAGCCCTGCAGGGCGATAACCTGGTCTTAGGCACCATCGATGGTCGCCTGGTCTCCTTGCACGCCGCCACGGGTAAACTGCGCTGGGAAGTACAGACCACTGATACCTCGCTTCCCTATACCATTACCGGTGCCCCCAGAATTGTTAAAGGTAACGCCATTATCGGTAATGGCGGTGCCGAGTACGGGGTGCGCGGCTATGTCAGCGCCTACAACCTCGACGACGGGAAAATGAGCTGGCGCTTCTACACGGTGCCCGGGAACCCCGAAAAGCCATTTGAGCGGCCCGCGATGGAACAGGCTGCCAAAACCTGGGGTGGAGGCCCCTGGTGGGAGATTGGCGGTGGCGGCACGGTCTGGGATTCCATGGCCTATGATGAAGAACTCAACCTGCTGTACATCGGCGTGGGCAATGGCGCACCCTGGAACCGGGAGATCCGCAGCCCGGACGGCGGCGACAACCTCTACCTGTCCAGTATTGTTGCCCTCAATCCTGATGATGGCAGCTATGTCTGGCACTACCAGACTACCCCGGGGGACAGCTGGGACTACACCGCTACACAGCATATGATTCTGGCTGATATGGAGATAGGGGGAACGCAGCGGCAGGTGATTATGCAGGCCCCCAAAAACGGTTTCTTTTACGTACTGGACCGCAAGACCGGCGAGTTTCTATCCGCCGAGGCCTATGGTTTGGCAACCTGGGCCACACACATTGATCCCGAAACAGGGCGCCCTGTAGAGGCGGAGGGAGTGCGCTATGAAGATGCGCCCGCACCTGTTTTCCCCGCGCCCTATGGCGCCCATAACTGGCACCCCATGAGTTATAGCCCGGATACCGGCCTGGTCTACATTCCCGCCCAGGACATTCCCCACGTCTACGCACAGGATGAAGATTTTGTGCACAAACCGGGTTTCTGGAATACCGGCACCGACGCGCGTGCCGCCCTGTTGCCCAGTGACCCGGTTGAACGACAAGAGGTAATCGATATGGTGAAAGGACATATCACTGCCTGGGATCCGGCGGAGCAGAAAGAGCGCTGGAGATTCACCCACGAGGGGCCGTGGAATGGCGGCATGCTGTCCACGGCGGGCAATCTGCTGTTTCAGGGAAACGCCGAGGGACAGTTGGTGGCCTATTCGGCGGACAAGGGCAAGGTCCTGTGGCAATTCGATGCCCAGACCGGCATTGTTGCCCCGCCCATGACGTTCAGGTTGAAAGGTGACCAGTACATTGCCGTCACAGCGGGTTGGGGGGGGACATATGCCCTGACCGCCGGCGATGATGACAACAGCGGCCCCAAACCCAATTACAGCCGTTTGCTGGTATTCAAAATGGGTGGTACGGATGCACTTCCCGATGCGCCAGAGCGGCCAGAAAAGCTTGTGTTTACCCCGCCGGAACAGGATGCTACGCCTCAGCAGATAGAGGAGGGCCTGAAACTATTCCACACCTATTGCTTTGTCTGCCACGGCGCTGAGGCGATAGCGGGCGGCACTCCGCCGGACCTGCGCGCCATCTCGCTCGAGACGCGGGCCAACTGGGACGCCATCGTGTTGGGCGGTATGCACTGGCAAAAAGGTATGGTGGGTTTCTCAAAAGCCTTGAGTAAAGACGACTCAGATAATATCCTTTCCTATGCCACAGAGCGGGCTCACTTTGCACTTCAAAAAGACTAGTTTATGTATCGTTACAGTGTAGATCAGGCCGTAAGCTATACCGCAGAAGACTTCGTGCTTTTCCGGGAGTCTCCTTTTGCCTGCTGGATGGAGCGCCTGACGCTGGAGAATCCCGGTCACGGCATTCCTTCCGATGTCGGCAGCAGTGCACCCAGCGCCCCCGCGGAACCGCAGAGCGATCTGGCAGCCACTCTGCAAGAGGAGGGTAAGAACGTCATTCTGGTCGAGTGGCAATCGGACGAGGTCGTGCGCCGTAACGCTACGCTGGCGGCGATGCGCCACGGTGTCGATTTTATTGTCAACGGCCAGCTCGCCGTGGGTCCTCTGTCCGATTCCGCCGATTTACTCATGCGTACCAGCGGCTACTCAGAGTTGGGTAATTACTTATACATCCCCTGTGATACACAATTGAAAACCACCCTGGGTTCTGCTTTTCGCCTGTGTTTTCTGGCCGATTTATTGCACAGCCTACAGGGGCAACTGCCGCCGCAAATGTTGATATTGCGTGGCAGCTCCGACGTGATTCCGCTGCAGACGGAAGACCACATTTATCATTATAGGGCGGTAAAACAGCGCTTTATGTCTACCCAGGCGACCTTTAAAAAACATCAAATGCCAGACCCGGTGGAGTCGGCCCATTTTGGCCGCTGGTCAGATTGCGCCAATGAACTGCTTAAACAGCGCGCCCTGGGCGAGGCAGAAATGCCAGCATTGCAAAGTGAGGAGGAGCGGCCCGAGGAGTACGCTGTGCCCCAGGTTTCCCCTGGTCTTTCGCAGGCCCTGGCCTCTGCCTATGATCTGGATGTTATTGCCAGTGCGGTCCCGAAAGGGCAAGAGCCACAGCAGCAAACAGCCCCGGCCAACTCGGGCACATTGGCTGAGCAGGCGCGCATGCTCCCGGCGGAGCAAACACCCGGCCCGTCCACAGCAACAAGTACGGACAGTCTGCAAAACCTTGAATTTATAGGCAGCAGTCAACACCCGCCGACTATTGGTGAGCCCGTTGCGCCCCGGGTGCAGGTCACTGAGGCAAAGCCGGAGTGGCAAGAAAAACAGTTCAAGAAGCCACCACCACCAAGTTTGCGTAACCCGGCCAGGGTCGATATGGATGTTATTCACGAGCCGGAAACTGCGCCCGAGGCGGTGGCAGTCGCGCCCTTTAGCAATAGTTTAATTACCAACCGGGACGACTGACGCTTTACTTTTGTTCGCTGGGCGTCGACTCTTGTGGCGTGTTACCGGAGGGCATGCCCCCCGCAGGGCGTATAAATAAGCCCTCACAAGTAGCTGTCACCACATCGCCCACCCGCATTTCCCCTTTAACCAGGGTTTTTCTGCCCTCCAGGGGAATGACCTCAGCTTCCAGTTGCAGATCGGTATTCAGCGGTGTGGGTTTGCGGTAACGCGTGGTCAAGGTGCCGGTCATGCCGGGCTTTTTGCCAATAATTTGTGCCATCCCCAGAAACTGGTCCATGATCGCTGCCACGTACCCGCCGTGAATAAAACCGGGGGGGCCCTCATAGGCATAGCCGCAATTGACGGTCCCGAAGGCCCTGTTGCCCTCCAGCCACATATTCAGTCCCGGTGACAGGGGGTTGCTCCAGCCACCCAGTGCGTTGAGCTCATGGCTGACCTCACCCTGGGTACCGTGCTCGCCATCGTTAATAAATTCCAACATGCCATACAGGCGCTTGCAGGCCGCGAATTCATCCGCCTGTTTTTCCAGCTCATCTGCAATGGCGTTTAGCTCATCGGTGGGAGGCGTGCTGGTGACAAGCACATCTGTCAGCCTGCGAATAGCCTGGGCCACCCGTCGTTTGGCATGCCAGTGGTCAGAAAAAGGTGGCGTAATTTCTTCCGATTCAAAGGGGTTGAATACCGCTGATGTCAGTTCAGGTACTCTACTCATTCTGCAGTCCTTAGTATACGGAAGCAGTTGCGCACTTCTTCCAGGAAAATTTCGGGTTGTTCCAGTGCGGCAAAATGCCCGCCCTTATCCAGTTCATTCCAGTAAATAAGGTTTGTAAAACGCTTCGCCGCCCAGCGTTCACTGCAGCGAAAAATCTCCTTTGGAAATAATGAACAGCCAACTGGCATGTCAATGACTTCCATACTGGGGTTGTTAAAACTTTCCCAGTATAAGCGCGCAGAACTGGCCGCTGTATTATTGAGCCAATACATCATCACATTGTCTAGAAGTTCATCCTTGCTGAGGATATTTTCGGGGTGTTTTACACCGTCGACCTCGCAATCCATCCACTGGTAGAACTTCTCTACAATCCAGGCCATCTGACCAACGGGCGAGTCGGCCAGGCCATAGGCCAGCGTTTGTGGCCTGGTGGACTGTTGCTTTGAGTAACCGGAATCCCAGTCGTTATAGAAGCCCATGGCTTCCAGGGCACTGGTCTCCACCTCTGTGAGTGAGTCCATGGTGTCGGGGTCCGGTGCGACGATGGGCATATTGATGTGAATGCCTGCACAGTGGGTGGTTTCGCTCTGGCCCATGCTCTGGGTGATAACACTGCCCCAGTCACCACCTTGTGCCACATAGCGTTCGTATCCCAGTCGCGCCATAAGTTGACCCCACATGGTTCCGATTTTTTCAACCGAGGTGCCGGTGCTAGCGGGTTTTTCGGAAAAGCCAAAGCCGGGCAGGGAGGGGGCGACCACGTGAAAGGCATCTTCGGCTTTGCCTCCGTGTTCTGTGGGGTTGGTTAGGGCGTCAATAATTTTGTGAAATTCGACAACAGACCCCGGCCAGCCGTGCGAGATGATTAATGGCAGGGCGTTTTCATGCGGGCTGCGCACGTGGATAAAGTGTATGTCCAGCCCGTCAATTTCAGTTTTGAATTGGGGCCAACTATTGAGTTTCTTTTCGTAGCGGCGCCAGTCATATTCTTGTAGCCAGTACTGGGCCAGTTCCCGGGTGTACTGCAGGGGAATACCCTGATCCCAGTTGCCCGTTGTTTCAGCCTCTGGCCATCGTGTTTGTTCCAGTCTGTTGCGCAAATACACTAACTCGGATTCCGGGACATCCACAACAAAAGGGTAAATGTCATTATTCACAATTTTCTACTGTATATTAAACTTATGTAAAATAAGCTGGCATCTTGCAGTAAAAACACTAGAATATACAACTCGTTGAAAAAGAACTAGAATATACGACTGATGTTTGAAGTGTGGCCCGCTTTTGGGTCGGCAACAGGGGATACAAAGCAATAAATGCCAGGTAGGCTGGAGTTATTGGTAATTCGCGCAGGAGAAGTGCTCAGCTATGTGGCGGGCATACTTTTCATGGGTTTCTTTGTGGTGCAGATTGCCCAGGGAGAAATCCAGCGTCGCAGTGCCATAGCCGAGTTTGCTAATATACCCGAAGAAAATCTTATCCCCATTCCCGAAACGGTAGAACCCAACACAGCTTTGTGGGCCCCCGGCAGAATTACAGACTACCAGACCAGCCTCAATGCAGAGCTGCCCCCCGTATTGGGTGTGCTCGCCATTCCCTCCATCGGGCTTGAAGTTCCAGTCTACCCCTCAGACTCCGAATTGTTAATGGACAGGGGCTCCGGCGTTATCGATGGCATGTCCTATCCCCATGAGCCGGGTAATATTGGCATAGCCGGCCATCGCGATGGCTATTTCATGGTATTGAAAGATGTGCAGCCAGGTGACAAACTGTTGCTCGAAACACTGGAAGGCCCCAAGAATTTTGTAATCAATTCCACGCAGATTGTGGAAATTGATGATATGGATTTGCTTCAGGACACCACGGAGCAATCGGTAACACTGGTTACATGTTACCCATTTTATTTTGTCGGACATGCGCCCCAGCGATTTATCGTGACTGCGTCCCTCGACATTACCGATGTCAATCAAAACTAAAAGGAGGAATTGACATGAACAAGAAGCTAGTAATAGGTATGGGATTTGCGTTATCGCTGGGTATGGGCCAGGCAATGGCTCAGGACGCAGCTGCACCCACTTGTGCTGACCTGAACTGGTCTGCAGAAGTTTTGGCAGCTAACCCTGATATCGCTATGACCTGTAGAGCAGTCTACGAGAAAGGCGGCAAGCTGTACGCCAAGGTTAGTATTGAGGTCGTTCGCATCCGCGGCAACCGCATGACTTTTCGTACTTTGCACACAGATGGCACAAAGGGCGATAGCCGCAGCGTTGTACTAGACAACTCCTGGCGTGCAGAAATTGCTGGCCGTGAGTATCGCGCCAGTGATTTGATGCGCGGTCAGGAATTGAACGTGTATATTCCTGAAGACCGTTTCGCTCTGATTGTTGAAGATGCAGACGACCTGGATGAGACGGCTATTGTGGTTATCGAAGAAGAAGTGGTAGAAATGCCAACTACTGCGAGCCCACTGTTCTTGATTGGCCTGCTGGGTGGAGCGTTTGTTGCTCTGGGTGGCATGCTGAGCGGAATTCGTCGCCGTCTGGCATAATTCTCGAGCAGCTATTAAGCCTGGGTACTGTAGCCGGGCTTAAAATCAAAGGGGCTTAGGCCCCTTTTTTTCGTCTGTAGTTATCTTTTCGTCTCTAGCTACTACTCGTCTACCCAGACTCTTCTCAAGGGTTCGCCAAAATCATCATAGAGTGTCTTTCTGCGGCGCCGGGGAAGTTGGCTGTTTTTTGGCGTGGGTGTGCGTTTAAGCTTTGCTTTACGCCTGGCCTCAATGGCGGCGACAACTTCCGGAACAGGCGTACGCTCAAGACTGGGTTCGATAAACAGGGTGCGCGAGGGCGGCATCATAGAGTGCCCCTCATCCCGGCCACTGATGCCGCGGGGAATTTCTTCGATACGACCGCCCTTATCGAGAAAGTGGCTCATATCTCGTTCCAGGTGGGCGCGAATCTCTGCTTTAGTAATAATTTTTTTCACGTGTGTTGGCAGCACTTTTTAATAAGCAAACGCCTCAGTATACTGCTACTGTGATGCATTAACAGATTTTTGTATTTTCTACTGGCGACAGGGGTTTTCCCCCCGGCCGGTATTCTGGTTTAATACACGGATCATTATTTGGAGTTTCCCCTATGGTCTGGTTTGTATTGTTTGGGCTTGTCTTTCTGGCGTTCAGCTTTCTTTATTTACGCGGGGAAAATCTGTCATACCTCGACACCAATCTATTGCCACAACCCGAGGGCGAGCCCAGTGAGGGGCATCACGAGGTTCTTGCATTGCTGAAGGAGATGACAGCTGCGGTGACGACAGGTTCTCGCAAGGAAAGGCTGAAGGCCCTGCGTGATTACATGGATTCAATGAGCGACGGCAAGGAGTTGCTCAGCGAATTTCGCCAGGTGAACACGGGCCTGATAAGAGGAGAGTGGGTTACCGCTCCCGGTGTAAGCACCCGCAGACGAATACTGTATATTCATGGTGGGGCATGGCTGGCTGGTAGCCCTAAAAGCCACCGCACTATTACCGACAGGCTTTCGCAACTGGCCAATGCGTCGGTGTTCTCCCTGGACTACCGCTTGATGCCTGAGAATAGCCGACGAGATGGCATTGACGATTGCCAGAACGCCTACCGCTGGATTCTGGAAAATGGTCCGGAAGGAGCCCAGGAACTCGATTTTCTGCTGGTCTCAGGTGACTCTGCCGGGGGCAATCTCACTTTGTCCCTGATCGCCTGGGTGCGAGATCAAAAATTACGTGCACCGGATGCAGCGGTGGCATTTTCTCCAGTGGTGGACCTAACCCTCACCTCACCCAGTCTGGTCAGCAATGTTGCCAGCGACCCCATGCTGGGGCCACAGTTTGGCAAGTTGGCCAAGGTACCCAAGGTCTTGCTGTGGTGGTTGTCGTGGTTCACCAGTCGCATGCCGCCTTCAGACCCTGTCTGTTCTCCTGTTCGCGGAGACTTATCCGGCTTGCCGCCGGTATTGATTCAAGCGAGCGAGGCCGAAATGTTATTTGATGATGCGCGGCGCTATGTGACAAAGGGCCAGGCGGCGGGCTCACCCGTTGTCATGCAGCACTGGCCATTTATGGTCCATGTCTGGCAGATATTTACGCCGCAGCTGCCCGAAGCCGACGCAGCCTTTGATAACATTGCAGAGTTTCTCGACAGTGTTGAAGGTAAAGTGGTAGCAGAGAAAACGGCATGAATGCCATCCGTTCGATGATCGTTTTTGCCTGGATTGTGATCTCTGTTATTCCCTGCGGTATCACACTGGTATTTTGTTCAATTTTTCTACGTAGCGATACCCTGTGGTGGTGGTTTGCCGCGCCCTTTTTACGCGGCGTTATTGTTGCCGCGCGGGTGGTGGGGGGGGTCAAGTACCAAATACACGGAGAAGAAAATCTGCCCCTGGCGGATGATATGCGCCGTATAATCCTGTGCCCCAAGCACCAATCTACCTGGGAAACATTTTATTTTCCCAGTATGACGTCTCACCCCCTGGCCTATGTGTTCAAGAAAGAGCTGCTGCGTATACCCATCTTTGGCTGGTGCATGGGGCGCCTGGATATGATTCATATCGATCGTAAGCAACGTGCGCAGGCCTGGAATAAAGTGGCTGAGCAGGGCGAAATTTTAATGGATGATGGCAAGTGGATTATCATGTTTCCCGAGGGAACGCGAATTGAGCGTGGCAAAAAGGGCGCATATAAAGCGGGTGCTTCACGCCTGGCCGTGGCCACCGATGCCTATATTATTCCCATTGCTGTGACTTCGGGTCGTTGCTGGCCGCGCCGCTCATTTGCCTTGCGCCCTGGTGTCATTGATGTCTCCATCGGCCAGCCTGTGAGTGCAGCGGGCCGCGAGCCCGGTGAATTAATGGATGAAATAGAGCGCTGGATCGAAAGTGAAATGCACCGGCTGGATCCGGAAGCCTATCGGACGTAAGCGATAAAAAACGGCTGCGTTAGCGCTCAAATTTTGTGGTGAGAACAATGGATGTTGTGGTTTTTTCGACACCGGCAAGTTCGCCAATCTCGTCCAATATCTGGTCCATCTCCTGTGTGGTTGTGGTCTTCACTGTGGTCACCAGATCGTAAATACCACTCACGGTCTGCACCGATATCACCGCGGCCATCTTCGACAGGGCATCGACTATTTTCTGGCTCTGCTTGGGGTTTACCTGAATCATCACATGGGCGTTTAACTGCCTGCCACTGAAGGCATCGTGATAGCGAATGGTGTAGCCCGCAATAATTTTTCTTCGCTCAAGGCGGTTGATTCTGTCCTGTACGGTACTGCGTGATATGCCCAGTGTGCGGGCCAGGGCGCTGGTACTTTCGCGGCTGTTTGACTGCAGTAGTTGCAATAACAGTTGGTCGGTTTTGTCCAGATTCAGCATATTGCTTTCCCTTACTGGTAGCTGCCCTATTTTACGGTTGTACAGCGAAATTGCCATGCCACCTGCAATAGATAAAGGCCACTTTCAAGCATATTGCTGGCTAGTACCGTTAAAATTTAAGATAAAAGACGTTAATCCGTCAGTTTATATGTTCAAAATAACGCAATTACTGCATAGAATAGCGGCTTATAACAGGCCAAGGGCTGTAAGGAGATGCAACAGGTGAGGGAATTAATGAGTCATGTGGCGGTGGTCAGTGCTAGCGCCGAGCTGCGGGCAAGCTGGCTTGATGCGCTGGCTGAGTGTAGTCGCAATGACCTGGGTGCTAGCATTAGTTGTGCCTACCGTTTTATGCCCTGTGCCGGGGCTGAACAAGTGCTGAAATTAGCTGCTGAAGATGGTTTATTGCAGGCGGTGATCATCGATACCGTGACAATTGATGCGTCCGGGGAACTGGTCGACGCCCTGCAGCATATGCGGGCAGAGTTGGATTTATTTCTGGCGGTCGAACAGGCTGTAGAGTTCTCCGGGCATGTGGTCGAATTGTTCGATCGTAATGATGACAATATGAGCCATTTGTTCAGGCAGGTTCAGTCGGCCATACAGCACCGTGCCAGCACGCCATTTGCTGATACCCTGCGCGACTATGTGTACAGTGCCAAAGACGCCTGGCACACGCCCGGGCACTCGGGGGGTGCCAGCCTGCGCGATAGCCCCTGGGTGGGGGACTTCCACCAGATGATGGGCGAACACATATTCAATACCGATTTGTCCGTGTCGGTGCAGGTACTTGATTCTCTACTGGAACCCCACAGTGTTATCCAGGAAGCCCAGGATCTGGCGGCGGAGGCCTTTG
>JAUVBI010000057.1 GCA_030591305.1 Pseudomonadota bacterium | reverse complement strand
CATCGACTATGGGCAGTGGGGATGATGGGAGAAATTACCGGTAATTTGTCGCCAAGTGTATAATTTTGGCGACAAGATATTGAGACAACACTAAATGTTTAATAAAAACAACGAGTTAACATGTCGCTAAAATGCGACAGTTGAATTCTGGCACCTTCCTGCTGCTCTCATGGCTGACATTGTGGCATTTGAATAACCCGTACCAATTCCATTCGGTTGCGCCGGGCCGGGAGGGCGGTGGTGCGAGGCACAGGTTTTCCAGGGCATCTTGAGAATCGGGCGGATTTGCGCCCCTCAGGCCGCCTCGCTCGCAAGGGGCATCAGGTGGATTCTGGCACGAAACAACACCCGCTCAGACCCGATAATGCCAAAACAATCATACACCGGTGTTTGAGCCACAGGGTCGGCGTGACGGGACAGCAGGTGCAGGGCGTCATTGCTGCGCAGCTGTCGGAGGTGTTCCCGGTCGATACTGATACTGTGGGACTTGTAGACCATGGGTTCGCGTTCGAAGTCATGACCTTGTTGCAGCGCCCTTTCCAGCAGGGCGCAGGAGAGTAGCGCGCAGGGGAATATTTCCGGGAAATGAACCCGGTCATCCAATTCGTCGATATAGTCCGATTGCTCGACCAATGCGCTCGATAAAAAGTTCTTGGCATTGCTGGTGGTCATGTATTTGCGCTTCAGGAAGAAATTATTGTCTGCTAGAAAGGATCGATCCTCGGCCTGATTGAGGTCTCCCAGGGCCGCAAGGTCTATATCGGGAAGTGATAGCGGGGAGCTGGATTCTCTCTTGTATCCCGCGACGGCCAACTTGCCGTCGGCTTTCAAGCTCACGCGGTTACTCAGGGTCGGGTTGTCGCCCGGTTTATACCGGGAATCCTTTATGATGACGTCAATTTCCTGATTGGCCTGGACCGCGTTGACGAACTTGAATTCGTAATGGCTGAAGCGCAACCCTTCACTCTCAATCAGTGCGTTTTCGCCGTGTTGCATCCGATAAAGGCGCATGTGATTTTCGATAAGGCATTCCAGTTGGAAACCCAGTGCGATGGGGGCAGGGAAGGGAAGGGGTTGTTGGCGACTCTCTGCCATCTGGTTTTGTCGTGAAACGGGTTGAAATCATCGGTGGCATTGCGTGCTACATCGATGTGTATTTGCTGAAAACGCTGAGTGTCGCCCATGTGGGCAGCTCTTCGATATGTCTGGTACGGGCTAGTATAGAGTCTTGGTTGAGGATTGCCCAGTTTGAGCCTTTCGCATCTCGGAGCGAGAAATAATGGTTGCATTTGATGTTCAGTCCGCCCAGTGCCTCTGCTAATGTTGGTGCCCACGGATTGGAGGTGTACCATGGCAGCAATAGCGTTTGATACGTTAGCCTATGTTCGCAGGATAGTTGCCGCAGGGGTGCCCCGCGAGCAGGCCGAAGCACAGGCGGATGCCATGAAAGAAGCTTTTGTTCACAATGTGGACGCCCTGGTTACCCGGGATTATCTGGATACGCGCTTTACCGAGTTTGAGACGCGGGTGGAGGCGAATATGGATAAGCGGTTCAGTGCGATGGAAGCCAGCGTGGCCGAGCGGTTCAGTGCGATGGAGACCAGTGTGGCTGAGCGGTTCAGTAGCGTGGGTCAGCAGTTCCTTGGGCTGGAGTCCAGGATGGATGTGCAGTTTGCCGCGATCAACACCGAACTGCGGTGGCTGAAGTGGCTGATCATCACGGGTATCGCCGCCACCGTCTGGCCAAGTTTGAGTGGGTTGATTCAAGGTTGAAGCGTTACAAGGCAGGATGGGGTATTCGGCCAGCAACGGATACCTCCTCGTAGGTCACCTCGAATCCTGTTTCCCCGGGCCTTTCCCACCAACAAGCCTGCTCATCGAGCTGGACATGCCAGTGGGTCTGCGAAGGTGTCTGGTCGGCCACCAGCACCGTGGCGGCCAGATCCACCGTGGATGCGCAGTCCAACTCAAATCCGATAGCGGTCCGGTCATAGCGAATGACGGCGAAAGACCCTATATCCTGCAACGCCGCGCCCCGCCTTCGCGGGGATGTCGCCTATGTGGACAGCTCTTCAATGTGCCTGACACAGGCCTGTATAGAGTCTTGGTTGAGGATTGCCCAGTTGTTGAAGCGATTGATGGAGGGGCAGGAGGGTGACTCGAGAGTACCCGAAAAGGACATTGACCAGATAGGATGTACGCCCGGCAGCTTGTGTTTGCTAGCATGTTCTTCTGGCTGGAAATTAATAATACGAAATCAATAATATTGGTGATTTCGCATTGGAGGTGTAACATGGCGGCGGTAGCATTTGATCCCTTGGGCTATACCCATGATCTGGAAGCAACCGGGGTTAGCCGTGAACAGGCGGAGGTACACGCAAAAGCAATGACGGCGATATTCCTTCATAATTTCGATGCACTGGTCACCACCGACTACCTCGATACGCGCTTTACCGAGTTTGAGACGCGGATAGAGGCGAACATGGATAAGCGCTTCAGTGCGATGGAAGCCAGTGTGGATCAACGGTTCAGTAGCGTGGATCAACGGTTCACAGCGATGGAAGCCAGTATGGATAAGCGCTTCAATGCGATGGAAACCACGATGGATAAACGGTTCACGGCGATGGAGATCAAAGTGGACAAGCAGTTTGCGGAGGTGGGCCAGAGCTTTAATGGCCTTGAGTTGCGCTTCGAGCGTATCGACAGCAAATTTTCCCGTATCTACCTGATGTTTGGTCTTACTATGGTTACGGCCACTATTCCTATTTTGCAGAACTTCTTTGGCCAGTGAGCAGTGATTAATGGCCGCATTTTCCAGCTGTCGTACATTGCGGGCGCAGGGTGCGCTGATCAGAAATTGACACCCTCCATGCGTCAAAATGAATGTGGATAGTTTGGTCTCAATGGTCTTTTGGTTTAGAATTGTCCGCTTTTTTACCCCCCAGATAAAAGTGAGCGTTCGCAGGTGGTAATGAACTGGTTTAAACGGGTATTTGCAGGAAAGAAGGCCGAACGAATATCACTGGAGGATATTTCCGCATCGATGGCCGCATTGAGCCAGACGCTATCAGATAGTGATGGCGGCATTAAAAAGGGGCTGCGTCGCTTATCGTTGGCACAAAAACAACAAAGTGACGCTATTGATACGCTAAGCCACGAATCCAGGACACTGAAATCCGCCATAGCCGAGCGCCACGGGGTGGTTTTGACTTACACACAAATCATCCGCCTTTTGGATCATCTCGATAAAATCCAGCGCACTGTCGACCCTAAAGAAGTCATTGGGTCACTGCTAACGCGAATCACTGAGGACCTATTGTCCCTGTGTGAACTGGAGGCCATTACCGAGGTCCACAGTCTGTATCCGGCCGAGGGTTGCGAAGTGATTGGAGCGGTAGAACAACCCCAGCGGCCAGCGGGTACCGTTCACGAGATTCTGCAACAGGGGTACCGGGATATTGATGGCCAAATAGTGCGTAGAGCGAAAGTTGTTGTTTGTCGAGAAGACCAGCAGCAGGGCCTGTCACAACAAGAGGAGACGGACGATGTCCACTAGCTCACAGGAGCTGATTTGCGGTATCGACCTGGGTACCACCAATAGCTGTATCGCCGTGATCAAAGACGGTCAGCCAGAGGTTTTGAATATCGCAGGTCGCCCGACAATGCCATCTGTGGTCGCCTGCAGGGACGGCGAGTGGTTGGTGGGGGCAGCGGCGTACAACCACTTATGGGTGGCGCCCGATGAGGCGGTAGCTTCTATCAAGCGGAAAATGGACGATCAGGCATACCGTGTTCAACTCGGTGGTGAATCACTTTCTCCCATTGATATCTCCGCAAAAATTCTACGCGCCTTGGCGCAAGAGGCGCAACAACAACTACAGTGTGAGGTGCGCAAAGTCGTCATTACCGTACCCGCCTGGTTCCAGGAAATGCAGCGCCAGGGAACCCTGGCAGCGGGGCGGCAAGCGGGTCTGGATGTCATTCAGATTATTAATGAGCCGACGGCAGCGGCTATCGCCCACCAGGACATCCCCATCCCCGAAGGCGAAGAAGAAAAATGGCTGGTTTACGATTTAGGTGGTGGCACCTTTGATGTTTCCGTACTGAATGTCACCAACGCCAGCTATGAAGTGCTCGCCAGCCTGGGCAATACCTTTTTGGGGGGTGATGATTTTGACCACCGCCTGGCGGAAAAATTTGCGGCCCATCTGCGTGATCAACACAATGCCGATCCGTATACAGACAAGGTAGCCAAAACCCGTTTGCAGTTGTTGGCTGAACAAACCAAAGTACGCTTGTCTACTGCAACGCATGTGGATATCGAAGAACCCATCGCCATTGGAGAACACACCTATTTGCTGGATCTCACTGTCACCCGTGAGGGCTTCGAGCAACTGATTGATGATCTGGTCAGTTCCACTGAAGAAAAAGCCGTTCAGGCACTATCCGAAGCCGGAGTAGAGGCGAAAACACTGACCAGGCTGTTATTGGTGGGCGGCTCGACTCGAATTCCGCTAATAGCTGATCGCCTGGAGAAACGCTTTGGTATGGAGCCGGAGAGTTGGCTAGACCCCGATCTCTCGGTCGCCTTGGGTGCCAGCGTGCGCGGTGCCATTGCCAGTAGTCAATACTTCGAACGCAGTGTTGTGGATATTTGCCCGCACTCACTGGGCATCGCCGCTGTTGGTGAAGAGGACTTTCAGGCAGGCCTGAATGCATTTGATGAGGTCGACGGCCACCCGCTGACATTTGTACCGCTGATTCGCCGCAACAGTCGTTTGCCCGCCAGTTTTGTGCGCACGTTCTATAAAGCCGACGACTATCAGCAATACGTGGTCATCGCTGTGTATCAAGGTGAAGGCAGTAATAACCTGCAAAACACCTTTATCGGTGAGTTTTCAGTAGAGCTTAAAAATCAACATGATCGCAAGTTAGACGTACATTTCGCCTATGACTTAAGTGGCACTATCAATATTTCAGTGACAGAAGCGGGCAGTAAACACCCACGTGTTTATAGCATGGATTTGTCTCGCTCCGCCGCTGACAATAGTGACCTGGGCGAATTCTCAGGCCAGCTGCTGGAGCAAGATGAGCCGTCATCAGACAATGCCCCGGAAGTGACTAACTACCTTGTCGAAATAGTCAGCAAACGGCTGCAACAAGAGGGTGAGTCAGCGCCGGAAGCGATGTGTAAACTGCTGGAAAAATACCAGTTACTTCTCGGGCAGGATGCCGAAGATGAACTTGATGAGATCGAGGATGAACTCTACGACTGGGTAGAGAGCGATTAACCATTATGGGGCGTAGCAACCGAACTCGGCAGCAACAGCAGCAGCGGCGCAGACAAAGGAAGCGTAAGAAGCAAAAGGGCGCCGGGGCTGCCGGTAGTGCAAAGCAGAAAAATCTTGCCGGAGTCGATGAAATGCGCTCGCTCAGCCAGCCGGTCCTTGTTGCCCTGGCCAACGGGGAGCCTCCTCCCCCGGGTATTATGGCTGACTGGGCTCGCTCTCCGGCGACGCCAGCGGGTGAGAAGCTGCGGGTACTGTTGGTCGGGTTTATCGACTACTTGTTTCATGGCGAGCGAGCCAGGGGGCGGCTTGGCAGCCTGATACCGTACCGGTGCAATATGCTGAGAACGGAGCTGGCTTCGCTGTATCCCCTGCTTTTTTGCTATTGCCTGATCAGTGAGGACGCACTGGCTCAGGGAGATTTACATAAACTGGTAGACACATTACAGGGTGATACCTTACAGCAGGATCTCGGTGCCGACTATCAGGAGCAGGTTGAAGAGCTTTTTGCACCGTTTTATTTATTTCTTTGGGCAATGGGGTTATCTGTACCCAATCAGCCCGGTGGCAACCCCCTGTTCTGGTTGCAAGACTGGCTGCACCATAGCCCTCTGTGTGGCCTCACCACGCAGCTGGCAAAATTCCTGAAACTCAAAGCTCCAAAACCGCAACAAAAAGCGGTAAAAGATCTGGAGCTGGCACTCAATAGAGTTGACTGGGACAACGTTGATGAGTGGCGGGGAGGGCTTGGCCGACTGCTGTGTTTGTTTTTGCAACAGCGACTCACAGCCCGCCAGCGCAATGCTGATGCGTGGAACGATTTCCCGACATTATCTGTGCTCGCAGGCTTGACTGAAACACAGGCCACGCCGAACTGGTCAATGATACGTTTTGAAAAAAATACGACCACTACCCTGAATCTCCTGAATCGCCAGATAGACGCGGAAACCATGCCCTATGGGGAGAGACTGCAGCTGGAGGCGTTAAAATGTCGGTTGTTAAGTCGCTGCCTGGATCAAAGTGACTGTGGCAGAGAAGATTTTGAGCGTCAACTCGGGCAGCTATTAAATTTGCTGAGCAGCGGTGTGCCGCCCAAACAAGTCCAATTAGCTGAGCATTGCCTGGAGGCAAGCTGCGAATGGCTGGCCAATGAAGTGGGTAGCGGTTACCTGCCCCCTCCAAATATTGAACGGCTGCGGCGAATTTATCGTCAGCGACCAGACGACTACCGTGTCGCTGTTTTAGTTTATCTTGCAAGCCAGGGGCGCGAGCCTGTTGGTAAAAAGACTGTTGATATGCCCCTGGTGCATGTCCACTTTACTGTTTTTTTACAAGGGCTCAAGTCCCGGCATAATCCCAATAAATTTCTTAACATGTTTTACTGGCCTTTAAGCAGCGAGGTTAAAAAATCTCTCTTTACGCAATCTTGCCGAGAAATATTTCTGGGTATGAACGAAGCCGATGCCAGGCAGTATTGGGAGCACTGGCGCCAACGGCTTGTCGATGTTGAGCAAGACCCTTTCGCCGCCATCGTCAAGGGGCATGCCTGCGAAGCGGAAATGCTTTTTTATAGCGTGCTGGCGCTTATTGATAGCCAGGGACAGATAAACTGGTTACATGCCGACCAAGTCTCGTCGCTGGTTCGTTCCGCGGCGAATTTGCTCATAAAACATGGCAGCGACTTTAATCAGCGGCAGATCATCACATTGTTAAATGCGTTGTGCGCCGGTAAACACGTCGCCAGCCTGTTTCACAGCTGGGAGCCGGTGCTGATTATCGTCAGTAAAATATTGTATCCTCAAGAGCTGGAGCCATTTTTATGCCTGGCCGTACAAACACTCAGCAAGCGAGAGGACCACCTGGCTGATAAGTACCGTGGTTTGTATGCTATTTGCCGCCAATTTCCTGCATTGCGGCAGTACTTGCCCGGCAAGAATAAAAGCGGCCGGCGCAAGAAGACCAAAAGCTCACCGTCTTCCCCCAACCTGGACTTATTCGGTGACTTGTCATGATGGATCGAGAAACGGCACTCAATACGCTGCGCTTACCGGCCGATGCCGATCATTCTCAAATTGTTTCCGCTTATAGCCGCCTCGCTCGCCGTTATCCTTTACAGCAGTTTCCCGAACGTCACACCTGCTTGTTACAGGCAAAAACACTACTGCTTAATCCCCAGACAGCATTTAAAGATATTCTGACAGAAGATACTGTGAACCTGAGCTGGTTGAATCGTTATGCAACCGGGGGCGGGCCGGAAGTGGCGAGCGCAGAGCTGGCTCCCAGGCAGTGTCTCGAAGCAATGCTGCGGCCGCATCTTATAAGTAACGCTGTTAGCTTATCCAGAACTGGCGCGTTTGATTTTGATGATGAATTGAAGCAAATGATTGAAGATATCGGGCTCGAAGGAATACAGGGTTTAATTGACAAGATTGGCTTTGATTAAGAGATTACGCACAGCCAATACATGGCTTCGTTTCTATAATGGATGGGGGCAGAGTTTTTTAAAAGTCCTCCTTGAACCTCTTCGGGCTGATATTGTGGCGCTGGCTGGGAAGCTAAGTCGGTGGATGGGGCCGATGTGATCATAATAGTTCTCCTGTGTTTGAGGAGAAATATAATCGGAAATCACCTGGGGGAGAATGACGTCTCAGAATGAGCGGTTACCTTGAAAGCGCATAAAATCGTTTAATACGCCCTTAAGAGCATATTTATTGACTTCGATAATATATAATTATATGCTCTTAAGAACGATAAAACCTACTTAGAAAGCCTTTAAGAGCATATGACAGCTAAAAACAAACTTATTTCTGCACCGCCCTATGCGGTTGAAAAGGCCATCAAGCGATTGGGAGCGGACCTGAAGCTGGCGCGTCTTCGCCGCAATCTCACCATTGATGAGGTGGCTCAGAAAATTGGCACCGGTCCTCGCGCCATTAGAGACGCGGAGAACGGCAAACCAACATCTGGAATGGTGGTCTATACCGCCCTCCTATGGGCCTATGATTTACTAGGTCAACTCAACGAGGTGGCAACACCAACAAGAGATGAACAGGGGCAGGTGTTGTCCCGCTTCCATGAGCGCACACGTGCAAGAAAAAAGAACGAGTTAGACAGTGACTTCTAAAGATACCAATGAATGCTACGTCTACATCATGCTGCCAGGTGCAACGGAGTTTGTAACAGCAGGCCGATTTGTGTTGGACAAAGATGACTCCGGCATTCCACTTGGTCGTTTCGTATATGGTGACAAATATATTGCGCGCAGTGATGCCGTGGCAATTGACCCCATCGAGCTCAAACTGAGTAAGGGTACGTTCCAAACTCAGTTGCTCAAAGGTGTCTTTGGTGCTTTACGGGATGCCGGTCCAGACTATTGGGGCCGCCGCGTTATTGAAAAGTATGTGGGTGTTCCTGAGCTTGGAGAAATGGACTATCTCTTAAACTCGCCGGACGACAGAGCTGGCGCACTGTGCTTCGGTTTGAACAGGACACCACCGGCACCGAAACGGAAGTTCAACAAAACCCTTGACCTTGAGAAACTGCAACACTTGGCAGACTCAATCATCAAGAATAAAGCAATTGCCGAGGATGCAGAAGCGGAACAAGTACAAGATCTGTTGCTGGTCGGTACATCCATGGGCGGGGCAAGACCAAAGACAGTTGTCGAAGATGACGACGGTCTCTGGGTCGCGAAGTTCAATCGCCCGGATGATAATTGGAACTATGCTCGCATCGAGCACGCTATGCTTCTTTTAGCCCGTCATTGCCGAATTCACGCAGCAACGAGCAAAGTGCTAAAAATCGGTGATCGCGATGTTCTAATGGTCAAACGATTTGACCGGAACAAGACTCTTAAGGGCTATGAGCGTTCACGTATGATCAGTGGGTTGACCCTCTTGCAGGCCGATGAATCATATTCTGAAAGAGATAGGTGGTCCTATCTTCTGATTGCAGAAGAGCTGCGTAGAGTCTGCAAAGAGCCCCAAAAGGCTGCACAAGAACTCTTTTGCAGAATGTGCTTCAACGCATTGATCTCCAATACGGATGACCACATGAGAAACCATGCAATTATTGCATATGGAGACGATTGGGCACTTTCTCCGGCTTATGATCTCACGCCCTCTGTTCCGATAAGTACAGAGCGACGCGACCTCGCTCTTGAATGCGGTGATCTTGGCCGCTATGCCAACGCCAAGAACCTCCTTTCACAATGCAGGAGATTTCATCTGGAGCCTGATGAAGCCGAAGTCATTCTCAAAGAAATGAAAGAGTGCGTAAGCTCAAATTGGCATTCAATTGCACGAAGCCAAGGCGTCACAGAAAAAGACTGTGACCAAATAGCTGGTGCTTTTGTTTATCCAGGGTTTTATTACTAGAACAAAATCGTTACTTTGAGTTACTTGCACCAAGGACACGCGGTTTGACTACGGTGAGCAGTGCGATGATTTCAGTTTATATCAGTTTATATCAGTTTTTACGCCGGGTCCGTTCAACTCGATGGTGGGCCCTGCTTCGCCCGTGAGGGCATTTGGCTACACACTCCCTCGATAAGTTTGAAATATGATTGACTCATGTGTCATATTCAGTGAATATAACGCACATGATAAATAGAATTCTACAAAATGCCATTCAGCGCCACCCCAAAAGTGTATTACTGCTGGGTCCGAGGCAGGTCGGAAAAAGCACATTGTGTGGCAAGCTTAATCCGGATTTTGCTTTAAACCTTGCGGATGAGGAGTACTTTCGGCAGCACCTTAATGACCCGGGTTTAATTAAACGGATCATTAACGCATTGCCGGGGCCTGTGGCGAATCAAAAGACCATCATTCTTATTGATGAAATTCAGCGCATTCCCAGTATGCTTAATACCATTCAAGTTCTGATTGATTCAAATAAGAGTTTGAAATTTTTATTAACGGGATCATCAGCAAGAAAATTACGGCGCGGAAAAGCCAATCTTCTTCCAGGAAGAATTCTACTGGAATATTTGCCGCCGCTGGTTTATTGGGAGATTAAGGATAACTTCGATTTACTCAAGGCGTTAACTACTGGCACTCTGCCCGAAGTTTATTTACAGGATTATGGGCCTGAAATATTGAATTCCTACGTTGCCGGTTATCTAAAAGAAGAAATTCAGGCAGAAGCAATCACCAAAGATCTGGCATCATACAGTCGATTTTTAAATCTGGCCGCAGAACTTAGTGGTCAATACATGAACTATTCAAAAGTCGCCTCTGATAGCGAAATAAACAAAGAAACTATCAGAAGGTATATGGAAATATTATCGGATACGCTGCTTATTGAAATCATTCCCAGTTATACGGATGTCGATAAAAAAAGGCGAGCCAGGCAAAAAGAAAAATTTATTTTTTTTGATTTAGGGGTTAGAAACTCTCTGCTGGGTAGGCACAGCGCCTCCGCTTTTTCCAGAGAGGAATATGGCCACTTATTCGAGCAATGGTTTATTCTACAAATTATATACTTTAACAAACTATACAAGAAAAACTGGAAAATAAGCACCTACCGGGACGCGATGGGCGTTGAGGTTGATCTTGTTATTGACACCAATGAAGCGTGTTTGGCTGTTGAAATCAAATCGTCTGTAAAGGCTCAGGAAAAGATGTTTAAAGGGCTTAATAAGTTTGAACAAATCTCAAGCAGGCAGCTGGAAAAATACCTCATCTATCAAGGTGAGTTTGAGCAGAACTTCGACAGATTGGGGTGTGCGGTGCCTTACCAAAAATTTCTGGAAGAAATTCTCCCCAATTTGAGCTAGTGCAGCACCCATTTTATAAAAATGACACAGCTACCATTCCTATTTTGCAGAACTTCTTTAGTCGCTGGGCAGCTAATAATGGGGCAGATATTTTTTTACGGGTTCTCCTTGAACCTCTCCGGGCTGATATTGTGCCGCTTCAGCAACTTGTAAAAGTCCGTGCGGTTGCGCTGCGCCAGCAGGGCGGCTTCTGCGACTGAACCATTGGTAAGGCGCAAGACTTTCACCAGGTAATCGTGTTCAAACTGCTGCCGGGCCTGGCTCAGGGAGGGCAGGTACTGGTCCTCTACCGTTAAGGCTTCGCGCACCAGTGCCTCGGGAATGACCGGGGTGATAGACAGGGCGGCGGTGCGCTGCACCACATTTTCCAGTTGCCGTACATTGCCCGGCCAGGGTGAGTTGATCATAATCTCCATGGCGGCGGGGGCGAAGCTGGTGACATTGCCCATCTGGTGGGCGCCGGTAGTGCGCAGGAAGTGGTTGGCCAGCAGGGGAATGTCCTCCACTCGCTCGGTGAGGGACGGCAGGTGAAAATTGATGACATTGAGGCGATAGAACAGGTCCTCGCGGAATACGCCGTCCCGCATATCCCGTTCCAGGTCGCGGTTGGTGGCGGAAATGATGCGCACATCCACGGGTTCGGTGGTGGTACTGCCAATGGGCCGGATGCGGCGCTCCTGCAAGGCCCGCAGCAGTTTTACCTGCAGCGGTAAGGGGATATCGCCTATCTCATCCAGGAACAGGGTGCCGCCGTGAGCGGCTCGAAATAGACCAATATGTTCGCTGATGGCGCCGGTAAAGGCCCCTTTCACGTGCCCGAACAACTCCGATTCCAGCAACTGCTCCGGCAGGGCGCCACAATTGATCGCGACCATGGGTCCCTGACGGTGTTCATCTGCCTCGTGCACGGCCCGGGCCAGCAATTCCTTGCCGCTGCCGGTGGCGCCGGTTATCAGAATACTGACATCGGAGCCGGCCACTTGCCGCACCTGGTTGAGGATGTGCTCTATTATCGGGCTGCGGGACACTATGTGCTCACGCCAGTCCTCGAAAATCTCCGCCTGGGTGGCGCCGGATTGCTGCAGGGCGGCACGGATGGTAGCCAGCAACAGGGTTTTGTCCACCGGTTTGGTGAGAAACTCGAACACGCCCTTCTGGGTGGCGGATACCGCCTCGGGGATGGTGCCCTGGGCCGACATGATGATGACGGGCAGTCCCGGGTAGAAGTGCCGCACCTGTTCAAACAGGTCCAGGCCGCTGGCGCCGTCCATACGCAAATCGGTAATCACCAGTTCCACGGGATTGTTGCGCAGGGATTGCAGGGCCTGCTCCGCGGATTCGGCGGTTTGTACTTCAAAGCCCTCCGCTTCCAGGCGAATAGACAGTAGTTTAAGCAGGCTGGTGTCATCGTCTACCAGTAGCAAGCGGTCCTGCATGTGTTACTGCTCCTTGCGTGTGCTGATCACCGCTTCCAGGTCGGTGAGGGCCTGAATCTTCTGCTCAAGTAGCAGCTTGTCCTGTTTGGCGTCACTCAGTTGTTGTTTCAGCTGCGCGTGTTGTTTCAGCAGCTCCGCTTGTCGCTGGTACCAGTTGATTCTGTTCTGGTTATAGTTTTGCAGAATGCCGGCCAGTTGCCGCTGCTCCACTGCCAGGGCCTCATCTTCGTGTAATTGCCGGAAGGCATCCCTGGCCTGTGCCCAGGCGTCGAAGGTCTGTAATTGCTGGTTCAGCAGGCCGTAGTAGAACAGCTGGCCTGCGCTGTCGGGCTTATTCTCGCGCACCAGCTTGGCAACCACCTCCTCGGTATTCATGCTCGCCACGTCTTGCTGTAGGCTTAACCACTGCTGTACGGAGGAGTAAGTGGTAGTCTCCGGGGTGGTTGGTGCAGCCACTTGCGACGGCGATGCACCGCAGCCGGTCAGGATGGTCAGGGCAAGCGCCACTGTTGCTAATGAGCGGGACATGTCAGGCGAAAGCATACAGGTAGTGTGTCATGGGATGCCAGCGACAGGCTTCCCCCCTGAACCTCAATGCACTCCCTGGCTACACTCAGGCCGATACCGGAGCCCTTGATGGGGCCGGTGCGCCTGGAGGCACTTTGGAAAAAGGGTTCAAACACGCGCTCTGTATCCTCCGTGGGGATGGGTTCGCCGGAGTTGGCTACGTCGATTACCAGAGTAGCATCCTCTGCGCGCCATTTTATATCGATACGGCCCCCTTCCGGGGTATAGTTGATGGCGTTGGACAATAAATTATCCAACGTGGTTTTCAGTTTATAGCGGTCTGCCACCCAGGTACTCACATCTCCGTGCAGTGCCAGTTGCAGGGCCTTTTTGTCGATACTGATGCCGTAATTGTTCAGCAGCTCCTGCCACAGGGCATTGAGGTCAATTTCCTCAAAGGTCAGTTCCTGATGGGGTAACTGATTGTAATCAATCAGGTTTTCGATCAAACGCTGTAGTTCGATGCCGTTCTGGCGAACAATCTCGACAATTTCCTGTTGTTGCTGCGAAAGGCGGCCGGTGACATGCTCCGCCAGCAAGTCCGCCCCCTCGCGCAGGCTGGACAGGGGGGTCTTCAGCTCGTGGGAGATGTGGCGCAGGAATTGTAGCTTCTGCTGCTCTGTTTCATGCAATTGCTGGCGCAGCCATTCTAGTTTGCTGCCCAGCGCCTGCAGTTCCTGCGGCCCGGATATTTCGATGGCATGGCTCAGGCCCTCGGTCCCCAGCTGGTGGATCTCCTGGGTGAGATCTTTAATCGGTTTGTTGATCCAGTAGGCGAACAGCAGCAGCAGGGCCAGTGTGGCAAAGGCCAGCAGGGAGAGTTGGAACACCAGGGCGTCGATAAGGGAATCCGCTTCCGCTGTATTTTGCTCCAGCAACTGGTCTACCGACGACAGCAGCCACTTCTTTACGGCTCCGCTCTGGTCATTGATTACGGAGAAGTCATGATCCAGTCGCTGGTCCGGTAGTGATTCGGCGTTGAACGCATCGGTGGGTGCCGGGGGCTCATTGGCTACCAGTGACAGGCGTGTCAGCGAACTGAGCAGGCCTTCGATATCCGGGCTTTGCGACGGTATTCGCTCCTGTAGTGCCCGCAGTTTCTCCGACAGGGTTGCCCGCTCCCGCCCAAACAATTGAGCCAGCTCGGGCTCGGCCAGCGCCAGGTACTGCCGCGCACGCCGCTCCAGTTCCAGTACATCCCGTTGTATCTCCTGCCCCAGGCGCGTGACTTCGACAACCACGTGGGTCACTTCCCGGTTCTTATCGGCCAGTTCCCCGAGGGTCTGCACTGTAAACAAGATCGCCACGCTCAGGGGCGCCAGTGCAGCGAAAAAGCTGACAAGAACAAGCTGTAGTACTGATCTGGGCTGCCAGAAGGACATGAGTGGGTGTATTGAAGGGTAACGGGGCAGGGATTGTAGCGTGGGGCAGGTGAAGGGTCGAATTTATTCGACCAATGACCAACATTGGGCGTATTTGATGTTCGGCCTGTGCAGAGCCTCTGCTAATGTTGGTGCCCGCGGATAGGAGGTGTACCATGGCTGCAATAGCGTTTG